>JBBECF010000108.1:106115-108820 GCA_040881945.1 Dongiaceae bacterium
GGCATCTGGGCGCTGGAAACAGTGGACATTCGCGACTTTGCGCGCGATAAACACCGCTCCGTCGACGATGCGCCGTTCGGCGGCGGTCCCGGCATGGTGCTGCGCCCGGACGTGATCGACGCGGCGATCGCGGCGTGCGGCGCGGGCCCGGTCGTCTATTTGACCCCGCGCGGCCGGCTGCTGACCCAGGCGGCGGTGCGCGAGCTGGCGGCGACGCCGGCGGTGACGCTGCTGTGCGGCCGCTACGAGGGGGTCGACGAACGGGTGCTGGAGGCGCGCGACGTCGACGAGATCAGCCTCGGCGACTTCGTGCTGTCGGGCGGCGAGCCGGCGGCGATGGCGCTGATCGACGCCGCGGTGCGGCTGCTGCCGGGGGTCGTCGGCGCGCCGGCGACGCTGGCGGAGGAGAGTTTCGAGCGCGGGTTGCTGGAATACCCGCACTACACGCGACCCGCCGAGTGGCAGGGCCGCAAGGTGCCCGAGGCGCTGCTGTCCGGGCACCACGACCGGATCCGCGCCTGGCGGCTGGCGCGGGCGGAAGCGACGACGCGGGCGCGGCGGCCCGATCTGTGGGCCCGCTACGCGGGCGCGACGGCCGAGAAGGAAGGAAACGAGCGATGACCACGATCCAGGAGTTCGAGCACGACCAGCTCGCCCGACTCACCGCCGGCGGCGTGCCGCCGGCGTTCGCGCCGGGCGACACCGTGCGCGTCAACGTCAAGGTCGTCGAGGGCACGCGCGAGCGCGTCCAGGCCTTCGAAGGCGTGTGCATCGCGCGCAAGAACGCCGGGGTGAACTCCGCCTTCACCGTGCGCAAGATCTCCTACGGCGAAGGCGTCGAGCGCGTGTTTCCGCTGTACAGCCCGCGCATCGCCTCGATCGAGCTGATCCGGCGCGGCGACGTGCGCCGGGCGAAGCTCTATTACCTGCGCGGGCGGCGCGGCAAGTCGGCGCGCATCTCCGAGAAGACGACCGGCGCCGCGGTCAAGGAAGACGCGGCGGCGGCCGCGCAGGCCAAAGCGGCGGTCGAGACCGAGGCCTGACCGGACGGGCCCCCACCCTCCCACGGCCGACGCCGTGGGCCCCTCCCTCCCTCGCGCGCGGCGCGGGGGAGGGGCGGGGTGGGGGACGGCCGCCCCGTGGCCCTGCGGTAGGTATGGATCGTGGCTGAACCCCGCACGCTGTTCGACAAGATCTGGCAGAGCCACCTGGTGCATCGCCAGGACGACGGCACCTGCCTGATCTACATCGACCGCCACCTGGTCCACGAGGTGACCAGCCCGCAGGCCTTCGAGGGCCTGCGCGTGGCCGGGCGGCGCGTGCGCCGGCCGCGGGCGACGCTGGCGGTCGCCGACCACAACGTGCCGACGACCGACCGCAAGGCGGGCATCGCGGAACCTGAATCCCGCCTCCAGGTCGAGACGCTGGAGAAGAACTGCGCCGAATTCGGCATCGAGTATTTCTCGATGGACGACGTCCGCCAGGGCATCGTGCACATCATCGGCCCGGAGCAGGGCATGACCCAACCGGGCACGACCATCGTGTGCGGCGACAGCCACACCGCGACGCACGGCGCCTTCGGGGCGCTCGCCTTCGGCATCGGCACCTCGGAGGTCGAGCACGTGCTCGCGACGCAGACGCTGATCATGCGGCCGGCGAAGAACATGCGCGTCGCGGTCGACGGCGACCTGCCGCTCGGCGTCACCGCCAAGGACCTGATCCTGGCGGTCATCGGCAAGATCGGCACCGCCGGCGGCACCGGCCACGTCATCGAATACGCCGGCCCGGCGATCCGCGGCCTGTCGATGGAGGCGCGGATGACGGTGTGCAACATGTCGATCGAGGCCGGGGCGCGGGCCGGGCTGATCGCGCCCGACGACACGACCTTCGCCTATCTCAAGGGCCGGCCGATGGCGCCCCAGGGCGCGGCGTTCGACCGGGCGGTCGCCCATTGGCGCACGCTGCCGTCGGATCCCGGCGCCCGCTACGACGCCGAGGTCGTGCTCGACATCGCCGCGGTGGCGCCGCAGGTCACCTGGGGGACGAGCCCGCAGGACGTGTTGCCGATCACCGGCCGGGTGCCCGATCCGGCCGACGCGCCCGACGCGGACCGGCGCCGGGCCATGGAGCGGGCGCTCGACTACATGGGGCTCGTCCCCGGCACGCCGCTGCAGCAGGTGACGATCGACCGCGTCTTCATCGGGTCCTGCACCAACGGCCGCATCGAGGACCTGCGCGAGGTCGCCAAGGTGGTCGACGGCCGCCGGGTGGCGCCCGGCGTGCAGGCGATGGTCGTTCCTGGTTCCGGCCTGGTGAAGCGGCAGGCCGAGCGCGAAGGGCTTGACCGCGTCTTCGTCGCGGCCGGCTTCGAATGGCGCGAGCCGGGCTGCTCCATGTGCCTGGCCATGAACGCCGACCGGCTCGAGCCGCGCGAACGCTGCGCTTCGACCTCGAACCGCAACTTCGAGGGCCGCCAGGGGCGCGGCGGCCGCACCCACCTGATGAGCCCCGCCATGGCCGCCGCCGCCGCCCTCGCCGGCCGCCTCGCGGACATCCGGGAACTGGTCTAGTGTCCTGCCCCAGAAATTCGTTTTCGAATTTCTGGGATAAGCAGGCCACTAGATTCAAATAGTTAGTGGCCCGTTCACCCCGAAATTTCCTAGAGAAATTTCGGGGACGGGACACTAGCCGGAACTCGCGCTGCC
>JBBECF010000109.1:0-3808 GCA_040881945.1 Dongiaceae bacterium
GTCCGGGTAGTCGTCCATGAGGCGGCGGAAGTCGAGGACGTCGAGGACGAGCAGGCGGCATTCCTCGATCGCGATAACGGTCGCCGTGCGCTCGATGTCGTTCAGCAACGCGATCTCGCCGAAGAACTGACCCGGCCGCAGCCGCACCGGGCGCCGCGCCACCTCGACCTCGACCGAGCCCGACATGATGAAGAACATGGCGTCGGCGCGTTCGCCGTGGCGCACGATGACCGAATTCGCCGGCACGAGCTGCGGCTTGAGCAGGCGGGCGATGCCGGCGATACGGCTGGCGTCGAGCTGGGCGAACAGCGGCACCCGGGCCACCGCCTGCCAGGTGACGATGAAGTCGCGCCGGCGCAGCTCGGCGGCGAAGCCGGTGGCGAGGATGCCGGCCGGCACCGCGAACATGGCGATGCCGAGCAACATGACCACGCCGGCGACCGCGCGGCCGGCCGGCGTGACCGGGGTCACGTCGCCGTAGCCGACGCTGGCCATGGTGACGATGCCCCACCACAGGCTGTGCGGAATCGAGGCGAAGGCCCGCGGCTGGGCGCTGTGCTCGAGCGCGAACATCGCGCCCGACGCCAGCACCAGCACGACCAGCAGCACGAGCAGCGCCGCCAGCAGGGCGCGGCTTTCGTTGCGGAAAACGACGGCGACGAGCCCCAGCCCGGGCGCGTAGCGCGCCAGCTTGAGCAGGCCGAGCAGGCCGAACACGGCGGCCCAATCGCCGCCGAGCGGCAGGATCGAGCCGAGCCAGAACGGCAGCACGGCGAGAAGATCGACGATGCCGAGGGGCGAGGCGATATAGCGCCGGCGGGCGCCGCCCGGCGTAGCGTCGGGCCGCTGTTCCGGCGCGCTCCACAGGCGCAGCGCGTATTCCAGCGTGAACAGGACGACGGCGAAGTCCTGCACGGCCGCGAGCAGCGCATCGGTCGCAGCCGCGCGGTCGGGTAGCGTCGCCAGCGCGACCGCCGCAGGGGCGCCCAAGATCGCGGCGACCAGCAGCGCCGACGCCGCAAGCCGCGCCGGCGAGGCCGGCGCGCCGCCGGACAGCAGGTCGGAAACCGCCATGCGCCAGTTCCGCCGCATCTCGGCGCCCCTCCGCAACCGCGCCCGCCGCCGGGCGCCAAGACTCGCCGCGGCGGCGCCGGTCAGGCCGCGCCGGCGGCCTCGGCGACGGCCCGTTCGATCGCGGCCAGCGCCGCTTCGGCCTTGCTTCCGTCGGGGCCGCCGGCCTGCGCCATGTCGGGCCGGCCGCCGCCGCCCTGGCCGCCGAGCGCGCGGCCGCCGAGGCGCGCCAGCTCGACGGCGTCGAAGCGATCGGTCAAATCGTCGGTGACGGCGACGACGAGCGACGCGCGCCCTTCGCCGCGCGCCGCCAGCGCCACCACGCCCGACCCGATCTGCTTCTTGAGCGCGTCGGCCATGGCCTTGAGCTCCTTCGCCGGCACGCCGTCGAGCAGGCGGGCGGCCAGGCGCACGCCGGCGACGTCCTTGGCCATCGGCCCGGCCGCCGTCCCGCCCGTGGCCAGCGTCCGCCGCGCCTCGGCGAGCTCGCGCTCCAGGCGGCGGCGCTCCTCGACCAGGGCAGCGACGCGCGCCGGCAGCTCCGCTGGCTGGGTCTTCAGCGCCGCGGCGAGGCGCGCGAGCGTGCTCTCCTGCTCGCGGACATGGGCCTCGGCGGCGGCGCCGGTCAGCGCCTCGATGCGGCGCAGGCCGGCGGCGACCGCGCCCTCGGCGACGATCTTGAACAGGCCGATGTCGCCGGTGCGCCGCGCATGGGTGCCGCCGCACAGCTCGGTCGAGAACGGCTGCCCGTCGTCGTCGCCGCCCATCGACACGACGCGCACCTCGTCGCCGTATTTCTCGCCGAACAGCGCGATCGCCCCGGCCGCCACCGCCTCGTCCGGGGTCATGTAGCGCGTGCCGACCGCGGCGTTGCGGCGGATGCGGGCGTTGACCTCGGCCTCGGCCGCGCGCAGATCGTCCTCGGTCAGCGGCTTGGGGTGCGAGAAATCGAAGCGCAGGCGGTCGGGCGCGACCAGCGAGCCCTTCTGCGTGACATGCGGCCCGAGGCGCCGGCGCAGCGCCTCGTGCAGCAGATGCGTGGCCGAATGGCTGTGGCGCAACTCGCCGCGCCGCGCGCCGTCGACGCGCATCTCGACGGCGTCGCCGACGGCGATGCGGCCGCGCGCGACCTTGCCGAGATGGACGTGCAGATCGCTGAGCTTCTTCTGGGTGTCGCGCACCTCGATCACGGCGCCGGCGGCGGTGAAGAGGACGCCGGTATCACCCATCTGGCCGCCCGATTCGCCGTAGAACGGAGTCTGGTTGGCGATCAGCGCGACGTCGTCGCCGGCCTCGGCGGTCGGCGCCTCCTGGCCGTCGCGGATCAGCGCCAGCACCTGGCCCTCGGCGACCTCGGTGGCGTAGCCGAGGAATTCGGTCGGCCCCAGCCTGTCGCGCAGCTCGAACCAGAGCCGCTCGGTCGCCGCCTCGCCGGACCCCGCCCAGGCCCGCCGCGCGGCCGCCCGCTGGCGCGCCATCGCCGCCTCGAAACCGGCGCCATCGACCGCCCGCCCCTGGCCGCGCAGGATGTCCTGGGTCAGGTCGAGCGGGAAGCCGTAGGTGTCGTAGAGCCGGAACGCGACCTCGCCGGACAGCGCCCGGCCGGCGCCGAGCTTCGCGGTCTCCTCGTCGAGCAGCCCGAGGCCGCGGTCCAGCATCTGCTTGAAGCGCCCCTCCTCGAGTTCCAGCGTCTCGGTGATCAGCGCCTGGGCGCGGGCCAGCTCAGGGTACGCCTGGCCCATCTGGGCGACGAGCGCCGGCACCAGGCGCCACAGCATCGGCTGCACGCACCCCAGCATGTGCGCGTGGCGCATGGCGCGGCGCATGATCCGGCGCAGCACGTAGCCGCGCCCCTCGTTCGCCGGCAGCACGCCGTCGGCGATCAGGAAGCTCGCGGCGCGCAGGTGGTCGGCGATCACCCGGTGCGACACCGCCTGCGCCCCGTCGGCCGGCGTGCCCGAGGCCTCGGCCGAGGCGACGATGAGCGCGCGCATCAGGTCGATGTCGTAATTGTCGTGCTTGCCCTGAAGCACGGCGGCGAGGCGCTCCAGCCCCATGCCGGTGTCGATCGACGGGCGCGGCAGGTCGACGCGCCGGTCCTTCGCCACCTGCTCGTACTGCATGAACACGAGGTTCCAGATCTCGATGAAGCGGTCGCCCTCGGCCTCGGCGCTGCCCGGCGGGCCGCCCGGAATCCCCGGCCCGTGGTCGTAGAAGATCTCGGAACAGGGCCCGCACGGCCCGGTGTCGCCCATCGCCCAGAAGTTGTCGGCGGTCGGGATGCGGAGGATGCGCGATTCGGGCAGGCCGGCGATCTTGCGCCACAGCTCGAAGGCCTCGTCGTCGGCGGCGAACACGGTGACCAGCAGGCGGTCCTTGTCCAGCCCGTATTCCCTGGTCACCAGGTTCCAGGCCAGCTCGATCGCGACGTCCTTGAAATAGTCGCCGAACGAGAAGTTGCCGAGCATCTCGAAGAAGGTGTGGTGGCGCGCCGTGTAGCCGACGTTCTCCAGGTCGTTGTGCTTGCCGCCGGCGCGCACGCATTTCTGCGCCGTGACGGCGCGGCTGTAGGCGCGCTTCTCGGCGCCGGTGAAGACGTTCTTGAACTGCACCATGCCGGCGTTGGTGAAGAGCAGCGTCGGGTCGTTGCGCGGCACGAGCGGCCCCGACGGCACGACCGCGTGGCCGTGCCGGGCGAAGTAGTCGAGAAAGGCGGTGCGGATGTCGTTGGCGGTGT
>JBBECF010000110.1:0-24461 GCA_040881945.1 Dongiaceae bacterium
CCGGCCGCCGCACTGCCGGCGGCCGGCCGCTGTTGGCCAACGACCTGCATCTGCCCTTCGCCATGCCGATCCAGTGGTACCTGGCGCGGATCGAGACCCCGACTTTGTCGATCACCGGCGCCACGGCGCCGGGCGTGCCGTTCACCCTGATCGGCCACAACGGCCGTGTCGCCTGGGGCGTCACGACGACCCACGGCGACACCCAGGATCTGTTCGTCGAAAGCTTGGCACCCGGCGACCCTAACCGTTACCTGACCCCGGACGGCCCGGCGTCGTTCGCGACGCGGGTCGAGACGATCACGGTGCGCGGCGGCGCCGACGTGACGCTCACGGTGCGCGAGACGCGGCATGGGCCCGTGGTCTCCGACATCGGCCTGGCCGACGCCCGGCCCGGCGAGGCGGTCGCGCTGGCCTGGCCGGCCTTGCGCGCCGACGACATGACGGCGCAGGCGGTCTATCGCCTGAACCGCGCCGCCGACGCCGCCGAGTTCCGCGCCGCCCTCGCCGATTTCCACAGCCCGCAGCAGAACTTCGTCTTCGCCGACGCGAACGGCGCCATCGGTTTCGTCGCCGCCGCGCGGGTGCCGCTGCGCAAGGCGCTGTTCGCCGGCAGCCAGATGCCGGCGCCGGGCTGGACGGGCGACTACGACTGGACCGGATGGCTGCCGTTCGAGGAATTGCCGCAACGCTTCGTCGCGGCCGGCGGTCCTCGGGTTAAACCCGAGGACGCGCCGCCGGGCTGGATCGTCACCGCCAACAACCGAGTCGTCGCCGACGACTACGCACATTTCATCGCGGCGCGCTGGCCGGGCGCGCACCGCGCCCGCCGCATCGCCGAGCTGCTGAGCGCGGACAACCCGCACCGGCCCGAGGACATGGCGGCGATGCAGCGGGACGACCTGTCGCTCGGCGCCCGCGATCTACTGCCGGCGATGCTCGCGGACACGCCGCGCGCGAACCTGGACGCGGGCGCGGCAAAGGCGCTGGCCCTGCTCGCCGCCTGGGACCGGCGCATGGACAGAGACCGGCCGGAGCCGTTGATCTTCACCGCCTGGCTCGCCCGGCTGCACCGGCGCATCTACGCCGACGAGCTGGGCGAGCTCTACGCCGAGGCCGGCGGCTGGAACCTCGAGACCGTAGCGCCACCGCTGGCCGGCGCGGCCGGCCCCGACTGGTGCGACGACGTGACGACGCCGGCGGCCGAGGATTGCGCGGAAGGCCTGACGGCGGCGCTGGCCGACGCGCTCGCCGACCTGGCCGCGGCCTATGGCGACGACCCGGCGGCGTGGCGCTGGGGCGCGGCGCACCGGGCGCGCTTCGCGCATCCGCTGTTCGAGCGGCTGTGGCTGCTGCGCGATCTCTTCGGCCGCGCCGTCGAGACCGGCGGCGACGACTACACGATCAACCGCGGCACGCCGGCGGTCGGGCCCGACGGCACGTTCCCCGATGTCCACGGACCGGGGGTGCGGGCGATCTACGACCTCGCCGACCTCGACCGTTCGCGATTCATCATTGCGACGGGCCAATCCGGCAACCCGCTGTCCAGCCAATACGCCGATCTGATGACGCGCTGGCGCGACGGCGAATATCTGACTATCGTCGGCGCGGGCGACCGCGTCCTCACCCTGCGGCCGGCGCCGCGCTGAGCGCGACGCCAAGCGGAGAGTCTCGATGGGCGTCACCTCCGTCACAATCGACGACGTGCGCGCCGCCGCCGCGGCGATCGCCGGCCAGGTGGTGCGCACGCCGGCCGTTTCCGCGCGCCGTCTGGCCGAGGCGACCGGCGCCGCCGAGCTGGTGCTGAAGCTGGAGAACCTGCAATACACCGGCTCGTTCAAGGACCGCGGCGCGCTGAACAAGCTGTTGAGCCTGGGGCCGAAGCAGGCCGCCGCCGGAGTCATCGCCATGTCGGCCGGCAATCACGCGCAAGGGGTCGCCTATCACGCCCGGCGGCTCGGCATCCCGGCCACCATCGTCATGCCGCAGGGCACGCCGTTCAACAAGGTCGAGCGGACGCGCGGCTACGGCGCCCGGGTGCGGCTCGAAGGCGACGGCATCGACGCCGCGGCGGTGTTCGCCCGCGACCTCGCCAAGCGCGAGGGCCTGACCTTCGTGCATCCCTACGACGACCCGCTGATCATCGCCGGCCAGGGGACGATCGGCCTCGAGCTGCTGGCCGACTGGCCCGAACTCGACAGCGTGGTCGTGCCGATCGGCGGCGGCGGCCTCATCTCCGGCATCGCGGTCGCCGTGAAGGCGCTGAAGCCCGACATCGAGGTGATCGGCGTCGAGGCGGCGCTCTACCCCTCGATGCACCACGCCATCCGCAACCTGCCGCCGGCCCCCGGCGGCCAGACCCTCGCCGAGGGCATCGCGGTCAAGTCGCCGGGTGTCCTCACCCGGGCCCTCGTCGAGGCCCTGGTCGCCGACATCCTGCTAGTCGAGGAGGGGCCGCTGGAACGGGCGGTGCAGATGCTGGTCGAGGTGCAGAAGATCGTCGCCGAGGGCGCCGGCGCCGCCGGCTTCGCCGCCCTGCTCGCGCACGCCCCGCGTTTCGCGGGCAAGCGCGTCGGCGTCGTCATCTGCGGCGGCAACATCGATTCGCGCCTGCTCGCCCAGGTGCTGATGCGCGGGCTGGTGCGCGACGGGCGCGTCGTCACCCTGCGCGTCGAGATCGCCGACCAGCCGGGCACGCTCGGCAGGCTGGCGCAGCTGATCGGCGAATGCGGCGGCAACATCATCGAGATCTATCACCAACGGCTGTTCTACGACCTGCCGGTGAAACGCGCCGACGTCGACGCCGTGATCGAGACGCGCAACGCCGATCACGTGCGCGAGATCGTGGCCGCGCTGGTCGCCAGCGGCTTCCCGACGCGGCTCCTCAGCAGCCGCTCGATCGAGGAGGCGGGATAGCCCGACGATGCCGCTCGCGCCCCTTACCCTACGCGACGTAATGGCGCGGCCGGTGCTCGTGCCGCTGAAGCGGCCGATCGTGTCGAAGGTCGGCCGCTTCGACCGCTGGCTCCTGATCCTGATCGACCTGTACACGGAAGAAGGCATCGTCGGGCGCAGCTATCTCGAACCGTATCTCGAACGCTCGGCGCGCTATCTGGTGCCGATGATCCTCGATCTCGCGGCGGCGCGGCGGGGGCAACGGCTCGCGCCGCTCGACGACTTCCGGCAGGCCATGGGGTCGCTCCACCTGATCGGCCGCGAGGGCATGACCATGATCGCCGCCGCCGGGCTCGACATGGCGATCTGGGACGCCTTGGCCAAGGCCGCCGAGATGCCGCTCGCGGTCCTGCTCGGCGGCGGCGTCGGTCCGGTCAGGGCGTACAACAGCAACGGCTTGTGGCTGACGTCGGCGCCGGAGGCGCTCGGCGACGAGGCCGCGGTGCTGATCGACGAGGGGGCCTTCTCCGCGCTCAAGCTGCGCCTCGGCCACGCCGAGCTCCGCGACGACATCGCCGTCATCGACACCGTGCGCAAGGCCGTCGGCGGTGACGTCAAGCTGATGTGCGATTTCAACCAGGGGCTGTCGCTGGGCGACGCGCGTCGCCGCTGCCGCGGCCTCGACGATCTCGGCCTCTATTGGCTCGAGGAGCCGATCGCCTATGACAACATCGCCGGCTATGCCGAGCTCGCCCGCGAGCTGAAGACGCCGGTACAGCTCGGCGAGAACTTCTACGGCCCGCGGGCGATGTATCAGGCCATCCAGGCCGGCGCCTGCGACCTCGTGATGCCCGACCTGATGCGCATCGGCGGCGTGACCGGATGGATGAATGCGGCGGCCATCGCCGGCACCGCGGGCATCGAGATGTCGACGCATCTCTATCCCGAGATCGCCGCGCACCTGATGCGCGTGACGCCGACCGCGGGTTGGCTGGAATGGCAGGACTGGGCCCATCCCGTGCTCGCCCGGCCGTTCGACGTCGCGGACGGCCATATCCTGATTCCCACGGTCCCCGGCAACGGGTTGGCGTGGGACGAGGCCGCGATTCGGCGCTACGCCGCCGACGCGTGACTCGCGAAGCCGCGCCAATGGGTCTACCCAATTTCAGGTAGGGGCGGATTTCAAACCCGCCCCTACGCAAGCGGCGGCGGAATGGCCGAAGGCTCGCACCGCCCTTGCGCGCGGGCGCGCGATCCCGCATGGTGGGAGCGTGCCCGGCGAAGCGATCGAGCGGCCGCACCGGCCCGACGCCGAGCCGTGGATGACATGCCGCTCGCGCCCCTGACGCTACGCGACGTAACGGCGCGGCCGGACGTGCAACGCCCAAACGGCTACTCTGACGCTCGGGACCGGGGTTCATCTGGGGAATGTCGGTTGACACCGGACTGGTCCCCCGTCACCGTCAGGCGACGCCGATACTGGCGCTGTTAACGACAAGAACCGGCCCGCCGAGACATTGCGACAGGGCCAATCGAGAGCAGGGGCCGCTCACATGGCTGGGACGCTTCTGCTGGCTAACCGCCGGGCTCTCGTCACCGGCGCCGGATCGGGGATCGGTAGTGCGATCGCGCGCGCCTTGGTCGCGGCGGGCGCCCGGGTCGCCGTCACCGACAAGGATCGGACGGCCGCCGAGCGGCTGGCGGCGGGCCTGGGCGGGGAGGCTGTCGCCTATCGGCTCGACGTGACCGACGCCAGTGAGACGGCGCGCGTGTTCGATGCGGCCGAGCACGATTTGGGCGGACTCGATGTCGTGGCGGCGAACGCCGGCATCTCGACCATGAACCGGGTCGTCGATCTCACCGAAGACGAGTGGGACGCCAACATGGCGGTCAACGCCAAGGGGGTATTCCTGACCAATCGGGAGGCAGTCCGCCGCTTCATCGCCAGCGGCACGAAAGGCGCCATCGTCAACACGGCCTCCCTCGCCGGCAAGACTGGCGTCGCCTTGCTCGCCCACTACGCCGCCAGCAAGTTCGCCGTCGTCGGCTTCACCCAGTCCCTGGCCAAGGAGGTGGCGACCCACGGCATCCGGGTCAACGCCGTCTGCCCCGGCTTCGTGCGCACCTCGATGCAGGAGCGCGAGATCCTGTGGGAGGCCAAGCTGCGCGGCATGACGCCGGAGGCAGTGCGGGCCGAATATGTGTCGATGACGCCGCTCGGACGCCTCGAGGAGCCTGAGGACGTGGCCAGCGTGGTGGTGTTTCTGGCCAGCGACATGGCGCGCTTCCTGACCGGGGAGTCGGTGAACGTGACCGGCGGCGTGTTGACGGATTGATCGACCGTGAGCACCTTGCCTCCCGTTGTTCGACGCGGCCTCCGCCAAGCGGGACCTCATCTTATTCTCGTCGCGTTTTCCGCTCTGATCGCGCTGCCGTTGCTGTGGGTGTTTCGGGTCAGCCTGACCGATCGACTGACCGCCTACAAGATTCCGCCGGAATGGACCACGCCGCGGCTCGACAACTATTTCGAGATCTTCTCGGCCTATCCGTTCGCGAGCTGGTTCGCCAACAGCCTGACGGTGGCGCTCCTGTCCACCGCCATCTCGCTGCCGCTGGCGACCGCGCTCGCCTATGCTTTCGCGCGGTTCAATACCGGCGGCGCGCCGCTTCGGCTGATCATCCTGGCGAGTCAGATGCTGCCGCCGGTGATTCTGGTGTTGCCGCTGTTCACGCTGTTCATCGCCGCCGATCTGTTGCATACGCGGACCGGACTGATCATCGCCCATCTGACGATCAACCTGCCGTTTCTCGCCTGGATGCTGGTCGCCTTCTTCGAGGGCGACGTGCGCCAGCTCGAGGAGGCGGCGCGCGTCGATGGGGCAACGCGGTTGCAGGCGTTCGCCAAGATCGCCGTGCCGGTCGCCGCGCCCGGCATCCTCGCCGCCGGCCTGCTCGGCTTCATCTTGAGCTGGAACGAGTTCCTGTTCGCCCTGGTGCTGAGCGGACCGGACACCAACACCTTGCCGGTGGGGTTGGCCGGGCTCGAGACCCATGCGGGCGTCGAGATCGCCCTGCTGGCGGCGGCGACGCTCATGGCCCTGCTGCCGGTCTTCGTGCTGCTGCCATTCCTGCGGAAATACCTTATCAAGGGCCTGTCCCTGGGCGCCTTGAAGTGAGTTCGGAGAACAGGGACCAAGAAACACGGACAGAGGGAGACGTGGCAATGAAGAGACTTTTGCTTGCGACCGGCCTCATCCTGGCGGCGACCGCCGCCAGGGCCGAGACCATCAACATCCTGATGGAGGCGGTGCCGGATACCGAATACGTTCGGAAGTTGTTGCCCGAGTTCGAACGGGCGACCGGCATCGAGGTCAAGCTCGAGGTCGTCAACTATGCCGAGATGCACACCAAGCTGGTGCCTCAGCTTGTCGCGCCCAAGGGCAGTTACTCGGCGATCGTCGTCGATTTCTATTGGGTTGGCGAGTTCACCAAGGCCGGCTGGCTCCGGCCGCTCGATAAGCTGATCGCCGGCGACAAGGTCGACACCGGCGTCTACTACCCGGTGCTGATGAATCTGGTCGGCAAGGTCGATGACGTGACCTATATGCTGCCGTTCTACAACTACGCCATGGGTCTGACCTACCGGAAGGATCTGCTCGCCGATGCGAAGAACCAAGCCGACTTCAAGACCAAGTACGGCATGGATTTGCGGGTGCCGGAAACCTGGGACGAGTACCTGAAGCAGGTCGAGTTCTTCACCCGCGACAGCGACGGCGACGGCAAGACGGACTTCTATGGCGTCGTCAATCAGGGCCTCAGACCCGATCCGATCGCCATGGAATGGTCAAACTATCTGTTCGCCAATGGCGGCCGCTATCACGACGAGAACTGGAACCCCAAGCTCGCTTCGCCCGAAGGCGTCAAGGCGCTTGAAGACTACAAGAACGCCATCAACAAATACGGCCCGCTGGGCTCGGCCAGCTTCGGCTTCGACGAAGCCTTCAACGTCATGGCCCAGGGCAAGGCTTACAGTTACATCACCTACAACTTCTTCCGCACCGCCTACGACGATCCGGCCAAGTCGGCGGTGGTCGGCAAGGTCGAGTTGGCCTCCGTCCCCGGCGGCGGGCTCAACGGCGCCTGGGGCTGGGCGATTCCCAAGTCGAGCCCGAACCCCGACGCCGCCTGGACCTTCCTGAAATGGGTCGAATCCTCGGCGGTGGCCAAGAAGCGGGCGGCGCTCGGCGGCGCGCCCACCCGCTCCGACGTGTTCGACGATCCCGAGCTCAACGCCAAGTACCCGTACTATCCGGCGCTCGGTAAGCTACTGGAGACCTCGCACAACTTCCCGGTGTTCACCTATACGCCGGCGCTGGTCGAGGTGCTCGGCCGCGAGCTGTCGCTGGCGGTCGCCGGCGAGAAATCGTCGGAGGAGGCGTTGAAGGCGATCGACGCCGAACTGGCGGAACTGGCGCGGAAGGACGGCAAGCTGAAGTAGCCAGCAAGGGATTACGCTGACGGTCCGAGGCGGCGATGGCTGTCGCCAACCCAAGCCTCATGCAACGAGACCGGCGCTTCGGGCTAGCGCTCGCCGCGCCGAGTCTCGTTGCTTTGTTTCTGGTGGTCGTCTTTCCGGTCCTGTCGGCCCTGTTCACCAGCCTGCATGAATACACGCTGATCGCCCCGACCTATGACATCTTCGTCGGGCTCGACAACTACCGGCAGGCGATCGGCCAAGGAGAGTTTCGCCACGCGCTCGACGTCACCGGGTCTTTCGTGCTCGCCGTCGTGCTGCTCGAATTCCTGATCGGTTTCACGATCGCGCTGATGCTCAACACGGTTCGGCGCGGCAAGGGCGTCTACTATCTGATTCTGCTGTTTCCGCTGCTGATGAATCCGGTGGTCGTCGGCCTCATCTGGCGGATGCTTCTGCATCCGCAGCTCGGCATCGTGAATTATTTGCTCGGTCGTGTCGGCGTCGATCCGGTCAATTGGCTGGGCGACACTACCATGGCCTTCGTCACCATCGTGCTGGTCGATATCTGGCACCAGGTGTCGTTCATGATCGTGTTGCTGCTGGCGGGGCTGTCGGCGCTGCCGCGCGAGCCCTATGAGGCGGCGCGCATGGATGGCGCCTCGACCATCGCCACCTTCATTCATATCACCTTGCCGTTGATGCGGCCGGTTATCATCGTCACCCTCCTCATCCGCCTGATATTCGCGGTCAAGACCTATGACCTGGTCTACATCATGACCCGCGGCGGCCCCGGCGACGCCACCGACCTGGTAAGCTATTACATCTATCGTGCGGCGTTCGTCGGCCTCGATCTCGGGGAGGCGTCGGCGATGTCGGTGATCCTGCTGGCCGTCGTCCTGGCCTTGACCGGCTATCTCTATCGCTACATGCGCTCGCTGGCCTAGCTGATGGCGGATATCAATCTGATCGCGGTCAACAAGCTGTACGGCTCGGAAGTCCACGCCGTGCAGGATGTCAATCTGCACATCCGCGATGGCGAGTTCATGATTCTGCTGGGGCCGTCCGGCTGCGGCAAGTCGACGACCCTGCGGATGATTGCCGGTCTCGAGGCCATCACCTCGGGCGAGCTCTATATCGGCGGCCGGCGCATGAACGAGGTCGATCCGCGAGATCGCAACCTGGCGATCGTGTTTCAGAACTATGCGCTCTATCCGCATATGTCGGTGGCGGCGAATTTGAGCTTCGGCTTGCGGCTTCGCCATCGGCCGAAAGCCGAAATCAACCAGCGGGTCGCCGAGGTCGCGGCCATGCTGGGGATCACGCCGCTGCTTGGGCGCAAGCCGTCCGCGCTGTCTGGCGGGCAGCGCCAGCGGGTCGCGCTCGGCCGCGCGCTGGTGCGCGAGCCGACGGCGTTCCTGCTCGACGAGCCGCTGTCCAATCTCGACGCCAAGCTGCGCGCCAGCATGCGCACCGAGCTGGTCAAGTTGCATCGCAAGCTGGGGGTCACCATCGTCCACGTCACCCACGACCAGGTCGAGGCGATGACCATGGGCGAGCGCATCTGCATCATGAAGGACGGCCGGATCGTTCAGGTCGGGCCACCGCTCGAGGTCTACCGTAATCCGGCGGACACATTCGTCGCCGGCTTTCTCGCCAGCCCGCCGATGAACCTGATCGCGGCGCGCGTCACCGAAGACGCCGCCGGCCGGCTGACCGTGGCCGCCGACGGCTTGGCGCTGCCGATCAGCGACGCTGCCGCTTCCTATCGCGCCTACAAGGATCGCCCGGTTATCCTCGGCATAAGGCCGGAGGACATGTACGACACGGCCGACGCCGGCGATCGCCAGCCGATCGACCTGCGGGTGGTGGCGATCGAGGCGCTGGGTCCGGAGATCGTCTTGATCGGCGAGGTCCTGGGCGCCGGCCAGACCGAGATCGCGGCGCGCCTGGGGCGATCCTTCAACGCCGCCGTCGGCGCGACGCAGCGCCTCTATGTCGATATCGGCCAGATCCGCCTGTTCGATCCGCGGACGACGCGCGCCATCGAGCCGGGGCGCGTCTAACCACTCCGCCAACGACAAACACAAACCGGAAGCAGCCATCATGTTGAAAGAGACCTTCGGCGCCGCCAAACCCGTCATTGCCATGGTCCACTTCCCACCGCTGCCAGGCTCGCCTGGCTATGACGGGGCGCGCGGCATGACCGGCCTGATCGACGCCGTCGCCGCCGATCTGGCGAAGCTGCAGGCGGGCGGCGTCGACGCCGTCATGTTCGGCAACGAGGGCGACCGTCCCTATCTGCTGCGCGCCGCGCCGGCCGGGTTGGCGGCGATGGCGGCGGCGATCGCCGCCGTGAAGCCCATGCTCAAGGTGCCGTTCGGCGTCGATTATCTGTGGGATCCAGTCGCCACGGTGGCGCTCGGCGTGGCGACTGGCGCTGCGTTTGGCCGCGAGGTCTTCACTGGCGTGTATGATTCCGACATGGGCTTGTGGCAGCCCGACGCCGCCGGCGCGCTACGGTTGCGTCACGATCTCGGCCGCGACGACATGAAGCTGATGTTCAACGTCAACGCCGAGTTCGCCGCGCCGCTGGGCGAGCGCAAGATCGAGGCGCGGGCCGCCAGCGCCGCCTTCTCGTCGCTGGCCGACGTCATCCTGGTGTCGGGACCGATGACCGGCCAGCCGGTGAACAACACCGACCTCAGGGTCGTCAAGGCGGCCGTGAAGCAGGTGCCGGTTTTCGCCAACACCGGGGTCAACCTCGAAAATGTCGCCGACATCCTGTCGATCGCCGACGGCGTTGTCATCGGCACCCATTTCAAGGTCGATGGCGTGACCTGGAATCCGGTCGATGGCGATCGGGTCAAGCAGTTCATGGATCGAGTCCGCAAGCTGGACTGAAGCGATGCCAGCCCTGCTCGGCCTCGACATCGGCACGACCTCGACCATCGGCATCCTGATCGACACCGCCGGGCGTATCCTGGCGATCGCTTCGCGGCCGAGCCGGTTGATCTCCGAGCATCCCAACTGGGCGGAGGAGGAGCCCGCCGAATGGTGGGACAATTGCCGCGCCATCATCGCCGAGTTGTTGGCCGGCACCGGAACGGCGCCGGGAACCATCGCCGCGGTCGGCGTCACCGGCATGGTGCCGGCGGTGGTGCTGCTCGACGCCGCCGGCCGGCCGCTCCGCCGCAGCATGCAGCAGAACGACGCACGCGCCGTTGCCGAGATCGCCGCCCTCAAGGGCGAGACCGATGAAGCGGCGTTCTTCGCCCGCACCGGCGGCGGCATCAACCAGCAGCTCGTCGCGCCCAAGTTGCGCTGGCTCGAGACCCACGAGCCGAAGCTCTTTGCCGATATCGCCACGGTCTTGGGGTCCTACGACTACATCGCCTACCGCCTGACCGGGCATCTCCAGG
Organism: Dongiaceae bacterium; assembly: GCA_040881945.1. Classification (GTDB taxonomy): domain Bacteria; phylum Pseudomonadota; class Alphaproteobacteria; order Dongiales; family Dongiaceae; genus JBBECF01. The sequence goes on from JBBECF010000110.1 coordinate 10,789, forward strand.
TCGAGCAGAACTGGGCCCTGGAGTCCGGGCTGATGGCGTTAGCGACCGGGCAGTTCCACCCCGAGCTGGTGGCGCTGGCTGGTATCGCCGCCGATCTTCTGCCGCCGATCCGCCGCTCGCACGAGGTGGTGGGGGAGGTGAGCGCCGCGGCGGCGAGCGCCACCGGGCTCAGCCCCGGCACGCCGGTGGTCGCCGGCTGCGCCGATCACGTCGCTTCCGCCTATGTCGCCGGCGCGGTCGCCGATGGCGACCTGGTGCTGAAGTTCGGCGGCGCCGGCGACATCCTGCTGTCCACCTCGACGCCGGTCACCGATCCGCGGCTGTTCATCGACTACCATATCGTTCCCGGCCTCTATTTCAGCAATGGCTGCATGGCGGCGAGCGGCAGCCTGTTGAACTGGATCGCGCGCGAATTGGCGGCGGCGGAAGCCGAGCGCGCGAGGGCCGCCGGCGAGTCCGTGCATGCGCGTCTCGACCGGCTTGCGGCGCAAGTGCCGGCCGGCGCCGACGGCGTCGTGCTGCTGCCCTACTTCCTCGGCGAGAAGACGCCGCTGCACGACCCGCACGCGCGCGGCACGCTGATCGGCCTCGGCCTGCATCATCGGCTGGCGCATGTCTGGCGCGCCGCGCTCGAGGGTGTCGTCTTCGGTTTCCGCCATCATGTCGATGTCTTCGCCGAGCGTGGGCTGGCCGTCGGCCGGGTGGTGGCCTGCGACGGCGGTGCGGCGAGCGATCTGTGGTTGCACATCGCCGCCGACGTCCTCGACCGACCGGTGCAGCGGCTGCGCAATCATCCGGGCTCCAGCCTGGGCGCCGCCTATGTCGCCGGTTATGGCGTCGGCCTGTTCAAGGACTGGGCCGGGATAGCCGCCTATGTCGCGCCCGGCGAATTGTTCACGCCTGATCCCGCGCACCGCGCGCCCTATGATCGCGCCTATGGCATCTATCGCGAACTCTATGATCGGCTGCAAACGCTGTTCCCGCGACTGACGGCGCCATCATGACCGGAGGCGTGCGCGAGATCGTGGCCGCGCTGGTCGCGGGCGGGTTCCCGACGCGGCTCCTCAGCAGCCGCTCGATCGAGGAGCCGGGATAGGGGCGGGAGAGTCGCTTCCGACGCCGATAGCCCTCCCCGATTTCAGGTAGGGGCGGGTTTCAAACCCGCCCCTACGCAAGCGGCGGCGGAATGGCCGAAGGCGCGCCGCCCTTGCGCACAGGCGCGCGATCCCGCATGGTAGCGGCGTGCCCGGCGAGGCCCGAGAGACGCCCCCATGCCCGCCTTCCGCAACGCCATCGAGACGATCGGCGACACGCCGCTGGTCGAGGTCACGCGCCTCGACACCGGGCCGTGCCGCCTGTTCCTCAAGCTCGAGAACCAGAATCCCGGCGGCTCAATCAAGGACCGCATCGCGCTGTCGATGGTCGAGGCGGCGGCGCGCGACGGCCGCCTCCGACCCGGCGGCACGCTGGTCGAGGCGACGGCGGGCAACACCGGCCTCGGCCTCGCGCTGGTGGCGGCGCAGAAGGGCTACCGACTCGTCCTCGTCATCCCCGACAAGATGGCGCAGGAGAAGATCTTCCATCTGCGGGCGCTCGGCGCCGAGGTGCGCATGACGCGCTCGGACGTCGGCAAGGGCCACCCGGACTATTACCAGGACGTCGCCGAACGGCTCGCGGGCGAGATCGACGGCGCCTTCTACGTCAACCAGTTCGCCAACCCGGCCAACCCCGAGGCGCACGAGCGCGGGACGGGCCCGGAGATCTGGGAACAAATGGACCACAGGCTCGACGCGGTGGTCGTCGGCGTCGGCTCCGGCGGCACGCTGACCGGCCTCGGTCGGTTCTTCCGGCGGGTCGCGCCCAAGGTCAAGATGGTGCTTGCCGACCCGCGCGGCTCGATCCTCGCCGAGAAGGTGCGGAGCGGGCGCCTGATCGAGGCCGGCTCGTGGCTGGTCGAAGGCATCGGCGAGGACTTCGTGCCGCCGAACTGCGACCTGTCCCTGGTCGGCGAGGCGCTCACGATCGGCGACGCGGAGAGCTTCGCGACCGCCCGCGATCTGCTGCGCCGCGAGGGCATTCTCGCCGGTTCGTCCTCGGGCACGCTGATCGCCGCCGCGCTGCACTACTGCCGGGCGCAGGCGACGCCGCAGCGCGTCGTCAGCTTCGTCTGCGACAGCGGCAACAAGTACCTGTCGAAGATGTTCAACGACTATTGGATGATCGACCAGGGCTTCCTCGAGCGCGAGCGGCACGGCGACCTCAGCGACCTCATCTCCCGGCGCCACGAGGACCGCGCCACGGTGACGGTCGCGCCCGATGACACCCTGCTCTTCGCCTATGCGCGGATGAAGCTCTACGACATTTCGCAGATCCCGGTGCTGGCCGACGGCGAGGCCGTCGGCATCATCGACGAATCCGACATCCTGGTCGCCGTTTACGACAACGAGGAGCGGTTCCGCGAGCGCGTCGCCACGGCGATGACGAGCAAGCTGGACACGATCCAAGCGGCGGCGGCGTTGCGCGACCTGCTGCCGATCTTCGCGCGCGACCACGTCGCCATCGTCAAGGACGGCGAGCGGTTTCTCGGCCTGATCACCCGCGTCGACCTCTTGAACCACCTGCGCCGCCGCATGAAGTGAGCGACGAGAGGGTTAGAAGGAAGCGACCATGAGCGATCCGCCGAGCGAGGTCCGTGGCAACCGCCGCGCCTTCGCGACCCGCTGCATCCATGCCGGCCAGTCACCCGACCCCACGACCGGCGCCATCATGGTCCCGATCTACGCTACCTCGACCTACGTCCAGGAAAGCCCCGGCGTGCACAAGGGCTATGAGTATTCGCGCAGCCAGAACCCGACGCGCATGGCCTTCGAGCGCTGCGTCGCCGACCTCGAAGGCGGCACGGCGGGCTTCGCCTTCGCCTCGGGCCTCGCCGCCACGGCGACGATCCTCGACTGCCTCGATCACGGTGCCCATGTCGTGGCCATGGACGACCTCTACGGCGGCACCTATCGGCTGTTCGAGCGCGTGCGCCGGCGCTCGGCGGGGCTGCGCTTCAGCTTCGTCGATCTCGCCGACTTGCGCGCGCTCGAGGACGCGATCCGGCCGGAGACGCGGATGATCTGGGTCGAGACGCCGACCAACCCGCTGCTCAAGCTGGTCGATCTCGATGCGGTCGCGGCCCTCGGGCGGCGACGCGGCCTGCTGACGGTGGCCGACAACACCTTCGCGTCGCCTTGGGTGCAGCGCCCGCTCGAACATGGCTTCGACCTGGTGATGCATTCGGCGACCAAGTACCTGAACGGCCATTCCGACATGATCGGCGGCGTCGCCGTGGTCGGCGAGAACGCGGATTTGCGCGAGCGGCTGACCTTCCTGCAGAACGCGGTCGGCGCCATCGCCGGCCCGTTCGACAGCTTCCTCGCCCTGCGCGGCCTAAAGACGCTGGCGCTGCGCATGGAGCGCCACTGCGCCAACGCCGCCGGCGTCGCCGCCTGGCTGGCGGCGCATCCGAAGATCGAACGGGTGTACTACCCGGGTCTTCGCAGCCATCCGCAGCACGCCCTCGCCAAGCGCCAGATGCACGGCTTCGGTGGCATGGTGTCGGCGGTGGTGCGCGGCGGCGTCGACGCGGCGCGCCGCTTCCTCGAGCGCTGCGAGGTGTTCGCCCTGGCCGAGAGCCTGGGCGGCGTCGAGAGCCTGATCGAGCTGCCGGCGATCATGACCCACGCCTCGCTGCCGCCGGAGAACCGCGCCGCGCTGGGCATCAGCGACGGGCTGGTCCGCCTGTCCGTGGGGGTCGAGGACGAGGCCGACCTGATCGCCGACCTGGCGGCGGCGTTGGCCTGAGCTGCGGTGAATGCAATCTGCGGGAGGCCGGGATCGGCATGGTGCGTCCTTCGAGATGGCCGCTGATGCGGCCTCCTCAGGATGAGGATATTTCATAATGCCATCAACAATATACCTCATCCTGAGGGGCGCCCCAACGGGGCGCGTCTCGAAGGACGCAACGACGGCAGCGCAGCCGTTCATTCACAGGCTCTGACGGGCGGAGCGAATGACGGTCGGGTTCCTGGCGCGCGAACTTCCCGAGCCGCTGCGGCCGCTGGCCGAACTTGCGCTCGATCTGCGCTGGACCTGGAGCCATGCCGGCGACTCGCTGTGGCGCCGGCTCGACCCCGAGGCCTGGGCCCGGACGAAGAACCCCTGGGTGATCCTTCAGGACGTCCCGCACAGCCGCCTCGAGGAGCTGAGCGGCGATCCCGGTTTCGTCGAACGGCTCGGCGACCTCGCGTCGGCGCGCGCCGCCTATCTGACCGGCCCCTGCTGGTGCGGCGAGACGCAAGCCGAGATCGGTTTTCGCCCGGTCGCCTATTTCAGCATGGAGTTCGGCGTCGGCGAGGCGCTGCCGCTCTACGCCGGCGGCCTCGGCGTGCTCGCCGGCGACTACCTGAAGACGGCGAGCGACCTGGGCGTGCCGCTGGTCGGCATCGGGCTCCTGTACCAGGAAGGGTATTTCCGCCAGATGCTCGACGCCGAGGGCGGGCAGCAGGAGGCCTATCCCTACAACGACCCCAGCAGCCTGCCGATCCGGCCGGTCCTGGCCGACGGCGGCTGGCTGCATGTGCCGATCGAGTTCCCCGGGCGGACGCTGCTCCTGCGCGTGTGGCAGGCGCAGGTCGGCCGCGTGACCCTGTACCTGCTCGACAGCAACGATCCGATGAATGGCCCGATCGACCGCGGCATCACCGGCAAGCTGTACGGCGGCGGCCGCGAGATGCGCCTGATGCAGGAAATCGTGTTGGGCATCGGCGGCGCGCGCCTCATCGAGACCCTCGGCCTCGAGGCGGAGGTCTATCATCTGAACGAGGGCCACGCCGCCTTCGCCGTACTCGAGCGGGCGCGCGCGTTCATGCAGCGGTCCGGCCTGTCCTTCCGGGAAGCGCTGTGGGCGACACGGGCCGGCAACGTCTTCACGACGCACACCTCGGTGGGCGCCGGCTTCGATACTTTCGACCCCGGCCTGATCCGCAAATACTTCCCCTTCGTCCGCGGCTTCGTGGCGCAGCTCGGCGTCGGCATGGACGAGCTTCTGGGGCTCGGGCGCCGCGACCCGGGCGACGCCACCGAGCCGTTCAACATGACCTATCTGGCGATGCGCGGCTGTTCGCTCGCCATCGGCGTCAGCCGCCTGCACGGCGCGGTCAGCCGGCGGCTGTTCCGCTGCCTCTATCCGCGCTGGCCCGAACCGGAGGTGCCGGTCGGACACATCACCAACGGCATCCATGTCCCGTCCTGGGATTCGCCCTGGGCGGACGCGATCTGGACCGAACTCTGCGGCAAGGAACGCTGGCGCGGCGCGGCCGACACCCTGGGCGGCGCGATCGAGCGCATCCCGGACGAACGGCTGTGGGCGTTCCGCGCCGACGAACGCCGCGACCTCGTCGGCTTCGCACGGGCGCGGTTGGCGCGCCAGCTCGGCGAGCAGGGCGCCGGCCCGGACCTCGTCGCCGAGGCTCTGGGCGCGCTCGATCCCAATGTCCTAACCCTCGGCTTCGCGCGGCGCTTCGCCGAATACAAGCGCCCCGGCCTGCTGCTGCGCGATCCGGCGCGGCTCGCGCGCCTGCTCACCGACCCGCGGCGCCCGGTGCAGCTCATCGTCGCCGGCAAGGCGCACCCGGACGACGCCGAGGGCAAGCGCCTGCTGCGCGCCTGGGCCGCCTTCGCGCGCCGGCCCGAGCTGCGCCATCGCGTGGTGTTCCTCGGGGACTACGACATGATCCTCGCCCAGGAGCTGGTGCAGGGCGTGGACGTCTGGATCAACACGCCGCGCCGCCCCTGGGAAGCCTGCGGCACCAGCGGCATGAAGGTGCTGGTCAACGGCGGGCTCAACCTGTCCGAGCTGGACGGCTGGTGGGATGAGGCCTACGCGCCCGAATTCGGCTGGGCGCTCGGCGACCGCGCCGAGCACCCGGAGGCCGGCTGGGACGCGGTCGAATCCGAACGGATGTACGACCTGATCGAGCGCGAAATCGTGCCGTCGTTCTACGAGCGCGACACCGCCGGCGTGCCGCGCGCCTGGGTCGCGCGCATCCGCGCCAGCATGGCGCGGCTGGCGCCGCGCTTCAGCAGCAACCGCATGGTGTGCGAGCACACGGAACGGCTGTACGCGCCGGCGACGCAGGAATTCAGACGGCGCGCCGCCGACGGTGGCCGAATCGCCAAGGAGCTGCACGCCTGGCAGACCCGGCTGCGCCGGCACTGGGACGACTTGCGGCTCGACAGCCCCGAGATGCGCCGCGACGGCGACAGCTGGGTCTTCACCGTCGCGGTCTATCTCGGCGACCTGACCGCCGACGACGTCGCGGTCGAGCTGTACGCCGACCCCGCCGGCGGCGGCGGGCCGGCGCCGACGGCGATGACCCGCGCCGAGCCCATCGTCGGCGCCGCTAACGGCCATCTCTACCGCGGCCGCGTCCCCGCGGCGCGGCCGGCGGACCACTACAGCGCGCGCGTCCGGCCCCGCCGCGACGGCGTCCGCGTGCCCATGGAGCTGCCGCTGATTCTGTGGCAGCGCTGAAACCGGCCGCGACGGCCCTCGGCGCGGGGCGTCGATTTCGCGGTTTCCCGCCCGTTACAGCCGGAGCCGGCGGCGCTCCTCAACCGGTTCTTAACCGAAATCGGCGACGGTGAGCGCCCAAACTGCTCGAGCAGGGGCCAGGCGTATGCTCATCATCATCGGCTCCGTGGTCGTCGTCGTCAGTGTCATCGGCGGCTATACGGCGATGGGTGGCCATCTTGCCGTTCTGATACAGCCGTTCGAGCTGGTGATCATCGGCGGCGCCGCGGCGGGCGCCTTCATCATCAGCAACTCCAAGGTGGTGTTGAGGGGCACCGGCAAGGCCTTCGGCCGCATGATGAAGGGTCCGCGCTACACCAAGCAGAGCTATGTCGAGCTGTTGAGTCTGCTCTACCAGCTCTTCAAGCTGGCCAAGACCAAGGGCATGCTGGCGCTCGAAACGCATGTGGAGAAGCCGGACGAGAGCAGCCTGTTCCAGCAATTCCCCACCATCGCCCACGATCATACCGCGCTCACCTTTATTTGCGACTACCTGCGCATGATGACGCTGGGGACCGACAATCCGCACGAGGTCGAGACCGTGCTCGACCAGGAATTGGAAACGCACCACGCCGAATACGCCAGCATCTCGACCGCGCTCCAGACGGTGGCCGACGGCCTGCCGGCGCTCGGCATCGTCGCCGCCGTGCTCGGCGTCATCAAGACCATGGGGGCGATCACCGAGCCGCCGGAGGTGCTCGGCCACCTGATCGGCGGCGCGCTGGTCGGCACGTTCCTCGGCGTCTTCCTCGCCTACGGCTTCGTCGGGCCGATGGCGAGCGCCGTCAAGGCGGTGGACGAGGCCGAGGCGAAATTCCTGCAGTGCATCAAGATCGGCCTGCTTGCGCATCTCCAGGGTTACCCGCCGGCGGTGTCGGTCGAATTCGCGCGCAAGGCGCTGTTGCATGAGAACCGCCCCACCTTCTACGAAATAGAGGAAGCGGTCGGGGCGCTGCCCCCGGTCTAGGCGATGTCGAAAAACGAGCAGCCGCCCGTCATCATCAAGAAGATCAAGAAGAGCCACGGGCACGCCCATCACGGCGGCGCCTGGAAGGTCGCCTACGCCGATTTCGTGACCGCGATGATGGCGTTCTTCCTGCTGCTGTGGCTGCTCAACGTCACGACCGACGAGCAAAAGCGCGGCATCGCCGATTACTTCGCGCCGAGCGTCGCCTCGCAGAGCGAGACCGGCAGCGGCGGCGTGCTCGGCGGCCAGACGATCTCGGTCGACGGCGCCCTGGTCAACGACAGCGCCGCGGCCAGCATCACCATCGTTCTTGACGAGCCGGCCGAGGAGCTGCCGGAGGAGGAGGCCGTCGCCGAGGACGAGGCCGAGGCGGCGGCGCGGCCCGAGCCGCGGAAGCCCTTGGTCGAGGCCAGCGAGGTCACGGCGCTGGCGCTCGCCGAGCCGCCGGAGCCGTCGACGGACGTGAGCGAGGACGCGGCGACGAAGTTGGTGAAGGATCTCGAGGAGGAGCGCTTTCGCCAGGCCGAGTTCGAGCTGCGCCAGGCGATCCAGGACATCCCGGACATCCAGCAACTGGCGCAGAACCTGATCATCGACCGCACGCCTGAAGGCATGCGCATCCAGATCGTCGATCAGGACAAGCTGTCGATGTTCCCGCGCAGCAGCAGCGACATGCTCGACCACGCGCGCAAGCTGATGCGGCTGGTGGCCGAGGTCGTGCGCAATCTGCCCAACGAGATCGCCATCACCGGCCACACCGATTCGACGCCGTTCGTCAACGACGACGGCTACGGCAACTGGGAGCTGTCCGCCGACCGGGCGAACGCCAGCCGGCGCGCCTTGATGTCGGCGGGCGTGCCCGGCAGCCGCATCGCCTCGGTCGTCGGCAAGGCCGACAAGGAGCCGCTGACGGCCGGCGACCGTGCCGCTCCGCAGAACCGTCGCATCAGCATCGTGCTGCTGCACGAAACCGCCGCCCCGGCGCAGCCCGACGGGGAACCGGCGGCGGCGCAGGACGCCCACAGCGGCGAGCACGACCCGCAGCGGCCGCTTTAACTCCAATACTGTTCACTGGTGGCGTTTGCCGCCGACTGCGTGTAGACAGGAGGTTCAGGAGCGCGCAGATGGTTCGCGGGCGACCGCCGAATTCCCCCATCCCCCGCCGCGCCGGCCCGGCGCGGATCCTTCGGCCGTGAACACCGCCAGCTTCCTCGGGCTCGGGCCGCATGGCTTCCACCGCATCGCCTATGCGGAATGGGGCGGCGACAAGACCGGGCGCACGCTGCTCTGCGCCCACGGACTCACCCGCAACGGCCGCGATTTCGACCGGCTCGCCGCCGCGCTCGGCGACGACTGGCGCGTCGTCTGCCCCGATTTGCCCGGGCGCGGGCGTAGCGACTGGCTGCCGCAGGCGGCCGACTATACCTATCCGCAATACGTCGCCGACATGACGGCGTTGATCGCCCGGATGGGCGTCGCCGAGCTCGACTGGCTCGGCACCTCGATGGGCGGGTTGATCGGGCTGATGCTGGCCGCCCAACCCAACACGCCGATCCGCCGGCTCGTGCTCAACGACATCGGGCCGTTCGTGCCGAAGGCGGCGCTCGAGCGGATTGCCGGCTATGTCGGTCGGGACCCGCACTTCGCCAGCCTGGGCGAGCTCGAAGCCTATCTGCGCGAGGTGCACGCGCCGTTCGGTCCGCTCGGCGATGCGGACTGGCGCCATATGGCGCTGCAGAGTTACCGGCGGCGCGAGGACGGCGGCTTCGGGCTGGCCTACGACCCGGCGATCGGCGCGGCGTTCCGCACGGACGAGCCGCTCGCGGACGTCGATCTGTGGGCCGCGTGGGACGCGGTGCGTTGTCCGGTCCTCGTGCTGCGCGGCGCCGAGTCCGACCTGCTCCTGCCGGACACGGCGGAACGCTTGCGCGGCAACGGCGCCACGGTCGTCGAATTCCCCGGCGTCGGCCACGCGCCGGCGCTGATGGCGGCCGACCAGATCGCGGTGGTGCGGGAGTGGCTGGCGGCGGGATGAAGCCGCCGCCGGCCGGCTCACGAACGCTCGATGCCGAGGCGCAGGCGGATGATGCTGTGGTCGTCGCCGCGGCCGAACACGAGCGTGTCGTCGGCCCGGCGGAAGCGGATGCGGATCGCCCCGCCGGCGGCGCTGCCGACCGCCTCGGCCGCCTGTCCATCGACCAGCCGCGCCAGCAGGGTCTCGATCCGCGTGGCCATGAACAGGCCGTCGATCGTGGCCGGCGTCGCGCCGGGGGCGTCCGCGCGCTCCAGAAGGGGGCGCGAAGCGGCGATGCGGAAGGCGCGGCGCACCGGGTCGAAGCGGTCGCCCGCCGACAGCAGGCTGAAGCGGAAGTCGCCGAGGCTTTCGACCGTCGCCGCGCGCGGCAGCTCGATGACCGCGACATGGCCTTCGCCGATCACCTCCCACCAACCGTCGTCGCCGGGGACGACCACGGCGGTCCGTTCGTCGATGCCGACGCCGAACGGGATGCGGTTGCGCGCCAGCGCGAACAGGTGGCGGCCGAGCAGGCCGCGGGCGAAAAAATGGGCGTCCACCAGCACGCCCTCGACGAGGCCGAAGCCCGGCGCCTGGAACAGCTTGCCCTCGGTCAGCGCGGCCACGCTGCTCTGCGCGCCGCACTCGCACAGCGTCACCGATCCGGCCAGCATGGCCCCGGCGCTGCTGCCGGAGACCACCGCGCCGCCCCGCTCGAACCGCTCGCGGATCGCCGCCAAGGCCGCCGTGTCGCCGCCGCCTTCGAGGAACAGGTCGGAGAAGCGCTGCGGGTCGCCGCCGTTGAAGAAGTAGCCATTGCACGACCGCAGCACGGCCACGACCCCTGGATTCTCGACGTCGGCGTCGCCAAGCGCGAGCACATGCATGCGCACGCCGCTGTAGTCGTTGAACTTGCGGTAGAGTTGGCTTGGGCCCGCCGCGGCGCCGTCCGGCTTCGCCGGAGTGACGTCGATCAGGCAGAGATGCGGGTCGGTGCCGGCCAGGGCGACGATGCGCCGGTTCGCCTCGTCGGCGCTGCGCCCGCCGCCCTCGAGGACGAGGGCGCCGCGCCCGGCCGGTTGCGTGATCGGCGCCACCGCCTCGCCGGCGGCCTTGGCCGGCACCTCGTAGGCCGGCCCGGTCGCGGCGATGACGCGCGGTCCCGGCCCGGCGCCGGCGCAGGCGGCGAGCGCCGCGGCGAACAGGGCCGCGGCAGCCCCGGTCCGGCGCGGCGGCATCATGCCGGGTCCGCTGGCGTCACCCGCCGGCTGCCTTATCCGGCCTTCAGCCGGCGCGCGGCCTCGACCGCGGCATAGGTCAGGATGGCGTCGGCGCCGGCGCGCTTGAAGCCGAGCAGACTTTCCATCGTCGCCGCCTCGCCGTCGAGCCAGCCGCGCTCGGCCGCCGCCCGCAGCATCGCGTATTCGCCACTCACCTGATAGACGAAGGTCGGCATGGCGAACGCGTCCTTGACCCGGCGCAGGACGTCCAAATACGGCATGCCGGGCTTGACCATGATCATGTCGGCGCCCTCGGCGATGTCGAGGGCGCATTCGCGCAACGCCTCGTCGCTGTTGGCCGGGTCCATCTGGTAGCTGCGTTTGTCGGCGCGGCCGAGTGAGGCCTTCGACCCGACCGCGTCGCGGAACGGGCCGTAGAACGCCGAGGCGTATTTGGCGGCGTAGGCAAGGATGCGCACGTCCTGGCGGCCGGCGGCGTCGAGCGCCTCGCGCAGCCGCCCGACGCGGCCGTCCATCATGTCCGAGGGCGCGACCACGTCGACCCCGGCCGCCGCCTGGGCGAGCGCCTGGCGGCACAGCACCTCGACGGTCTCGTCGTTGAGGACGCGGCCGTCGCGGATCAGCCCGTCGTGGCCGTGGCTGGTATAGGGATCGAGGGCGACGTCGCAGATGACGCCGACGCCGGGGACGGCGGCCTTGAGGGCGCGCACCGCGCGGTTGCACAGATTGTCCGGGTTCCAGGACTCGTCGCCCGCCGCGCTCTTTAGCGCCGGCGGCACAACCGGGAACAGGGCGACCGCCGGAATTCCGAGCTCGCCCGCGGCGCCGACGGCATCGACCAGCGCCGCGATCGACAGCCGCTCGACGCCGGGCATCGACGGGATGGCCTCGCGGGCCCGGCCGCCTTCCTGCACGAACACCGGCCAGATCAGGTCCGCGACCGCCAGGCGGTTCTCGGCGACCAGCGCCCGCGTCCAGGGGTCGGCGCGGTTGCGCCGCGGCCGCACCCGCGGGTACTGGCCATGGCCGGCGCCGGCGGGTGCGGTTGCCGCCGGTCCGGGCGCCACTTCGTCGGCCGGCCGCAGCAGGCCCCGCCCGCGCGAGACGATCTTGCTCATGGCGGCGATATTAGGCTTTCCGGCGCGGGGCGGTCTAGCCGGCAAAACGCGGGCAGGCGACGTGCCGTTGCAGGTTCGCGATGAAGGCGACGCGCGGCATCCGGCCGGGCTCCCGAAGTTGACCCGGCCCATGATGCCGCCGGCGGCGGCCAGGGTCCAGCCCCCGCCCGCCGCCGTCCGGATCGTCCTACTCCGCGGCGCGCGCCTGACCGGTCGCCGCGGCCAACGCCTGGTCGAGATCGGCGAGGATGTCGTCGATGTGCTCGATGCCGACCGACAGGCGGACATAGGCGTCGGAGACCCCGGTCGCGAGCTGGTCCTCCGGCGAGAGCTGGGAATGCGTCGTTGTCGCCGGATGGATGGCAAGGCTGCGCGCGTCGCCGATATTGGCGACGTGATAGAACATCCGCAGGGCGTCGATGAAGCGCCGCCCCGCGTCGCGCCCGCCCTTGATCTCGAAGCCGACGAGGCCGCCATAGCCGCCCTTGAGATAGGCGTCGGCGCGGCGCCGGGCCTCGCCGTCCTGCCGGCTCGGGTGGATGACGCGCGTGATCGCCGGATGCGCCGTCAGGTAGTCGCTCACCGCCTGGGTGTTGCGCGAATGCTCGCGCATGCGCAGCGGCAGGGTCTCCAGCCCCTGGATGAAGAGGAAGGCGTTGAACGGGCTCATCGCATAGCCGAGGTCGCGCTGCAGCGTGACCCGCGCCTTGAGGATGTAGGCGATCGGCCCGAGCGGCTTGACCGCCTGCGTCCACACCGCGCCGTGATAACTCGGGTCGGGCCGGTTCAGCATCGGGAAGCGCTCGGCCTGCGCCTCCCAGTCGAAGTTGCCGCCGTCGACGATGACGCCGCCGATCGACGTCCCGTGGCCGCCGATGTACTTGGTCGTCGAATAGACGATGATCGCCGCGCCGTGGTCGAACGGCCGGCACAGCACCGGCGCCGCCGTGTTGTCCATGATCAGCGGCACGCCGAGGCGCCGGCCGATGTCGGCGACCTCCCGGATCGGGAAGACGACGAGCTTCGGGTTGGGCAGGGTCTCGGCGTAGTAGGCGCGGGTGCGGCCGTCGGTGGCGCGGGCGAAGGCCTCGGGGTCGGCCGGATCGACGAAGCGGACCTCGATGCCCTGGGTCTTGAGCGTGTTGGCGAACAGGTTCCAGGTGCCGCCGTAGAGGTCGGTCGAGCTCACCACGTTGTCGCCGGCATGGGCGATGTTCTGGATCGCCAGGGCCGAGGCCGCCTGGCCCGAACTGACGGCGAGCGCCGCCGCCCCGCCTTCCAGCGCGGCCAGGCGCTCTTCGAGCACCGCGTTGGTCGGGTTCATGATGCGCGAGTAGATATTGCCGAGCTGCTTGAGCGCGAACAGGTTGGCGGCGTGCTCGGTGTGCTCGAACTGATAGGCGGTGGTCTGATAGATCGGCACGGCGACGGCGCCGGTGGCGCTATCCTTGCGATAGCCGGCGTGGAGGACCAGCGTCTCGGGGTGCTTGCTCGTCACGGTCATGGGCGTCGTCTCCGGGAGGTGCGGGGGGGAGCAAATCCGCCGGGCCGTCGCCGGCCGGCCAACGAAAAAGACCGCCGCAGCTTAGCTGGGGCGGTCCGGCCCGTCGCTTTAGCTGCATTTGTTATGCGCCCGCAAGCTGAGGCTCAAATCGGCGCAATCAAAATAATATCCCGCCGGGCCTCGTTGTCAAGCGACTGCCCGGGTTCGCCGTGG
>JBBECF010000111.1:0-24386 GCA_040881945.1 Dongiaceae bacterium
AATTGGTGCAATACCACTGCCTTCACTCGCCCTGGCCCTCCCTTTCCTCGTCGTGGGAGCGGGAGAGGCGCGGAAAGAGTATGTCGATCGTCGGCCACAGTTTTTCTACGAAAGTTAGTACGAATTGTTCAATCGAGACTGCAAGTGTTCCTTCTCTGTCTGACCTCACGAAGCATTCTCGGATGCTAAGGTCCCGGAAATTATGAAGGCAGTCAAAGGTCTCGAATCCGGCCACGTCATGAATGTCCGGAAATGACACAAGAGAAATGTTTTGGCTGTGTATAATGCGATTTGTTATCGTCCAGAAATCATTTATATATTTGATATTATTCCCCTGTGATGGCGGCCTGTTTCTGGTTTTTACTTCGATAAGTGGGAGGGTGCCTTCCATCGTCTGTCGTCCACTAAGCTCTGCATATTTTCTGACATGTAACGCAAAATGAATTAGATCTTGAATGCAAAGTGCCGTTTGGCGATCCAGAATTGGCGAAGGCTCGGTGCCGCTACTGAAGGAGTAGTGCACAGCATTTGTAAATGAAATCAGCCGCGCGGCGGACGTCATCGCCTCGTGCGCTGACAATTCGAGCATGTGTTTTCCCCCTGAGATTTCCGGGGCGCTGGCTTGCGTCATACTCCTTGCTCCTTTAGTCGCTACCTCACCGCACTGCGTCCGGCAGCTCCGCCTTGCGCCGGGCGATGAAGTCGCGCAGCGCCTCGTCGATGCCGGGATCGAGGGGCGGCGGCTCGTACTGGTCGAGCATCCGCTTGGCGATCCCGACGGCGCGGGTGTTGGCGTCGTGCGCGCCCTCGGCCTCCCACTGCTCGAAGCTGTTGTTGTCGGCGACCTTGGACAGATAGAACGCCGTCTTGAAGTGGCGCCGGGTGTGGGCGCAACCGAGGTAGTGCCCGCCGGGGCCGACCTCGCGCACCGCCTCCATCGCCAACCCTTCCTCGGACAGATCGAGGCCCTTGCTGAACACCTGCAGCATGGCGATCTGGTCGGCGTCGAGCACGAACTTGCCGTAGCCGGCGGACAAGCCCGCCTCGAGCCAGCCGGCGCAATGCAGCACGAAATTGGCGCCGGCCATCAGCGTCGGCAGCATCGTCGCCATCGATTCGTAGGCGGCCTGGGCGTCGGCGACCTTCGAGCCGGTGAGCATGCCGCCGGTGCGGACCGGCAGGCCGTAGCGCCGCGCGAGCTGGGCGGTGACGTAGATCATCATCGCCGGCTCGGGCGTCCCCATCATCGGCGCGCCGGACAGCATCGACACCGTGGTGACGAAGTTGCCATAGACCATCGGCGCGCCCGGCCGCACGAGCTGGGCATAGGCGATGCCGGCCGTGACCTCGGCGTTCAACTGCGCGACCGAGCCCGCGGTCGCCGCCGGTGCCATCGCCCCGGCCATGATGAAGGGCGTGACCAGCACCGCCTGGTTGTGTCGGGCATAGACGGTCAAGGCCCCCAACATGGCGGCGTCCCAGACCAGGGGCGAGTTGCAGTTGACGACCGAGATCAGCACCGTCTGCGGG
Source organism: Dongiaceae bacterium (assembly GCA_040881945.1). Taxonomy (GTDB): domain Bacteria; phylum Pseudomonadota; class Alphaproteobacteria; order Dongiales; family Dongiaceae; genus JBBECF01. Next base: position 1,531 of record JBBECF010000111.1, read on the forward strand.
CCGACGACGTCCTTGCCGAACAGGATCTCGGCCATCCTGACCGTGTCCTCGGCGCGCGGCGGCGTCGTGACCATGCCCATGAACGGCTTGTCGGAATACTTGATGTGCGAATAGACGATGTCGAGGTGGCGCTTCGGCACCGGAACGTCCACGGGTTCGCAGATGACGCCGCCGGAATGGTGCAGCTCCGGAGTCATGTAGGCGAGCTTGACGAAGTTGTGCAGGTCTTCGAGCGTGCCGTAGCGCCGAACGTTGTCGAAATCGCGCACGAAGGGCGAGCCGTAGGTCGGCGCGAACACCGTGTTGCGCCCGCCGATGACGACACTGCGCTCCGGGTTGCGGGCCGCTTGGGTGAACTCGGCCGGCGCCTGCGCCAGCTTCTCGAGCAGCAGTTCGCGCGGGATGCGCACGCGCTGGCCCTGGACCCCGGCGCCGGCCTGGCGCCACAGCGCGAGCGCGCCCTCGTCGCGGAACTCGACGCCGATCTCCTCGAGGATGGTCATGGAGTGCTCGTGGATCAGCTCGACGCCGGCGGCGTCGATCAGCTCGTAGAGCGGGATTTCGCGGGTGATGTAGCGCTTCTGGACGATCGGCGCCGCGGCGCGCGCCGCGCGCCGGCCGCCCGAGCCACCGGTGCGTCTGGCCGCCTCGGTCATGTTGTCACGCCTCCCCGATGCGACGAGCCTAGGGCCGCCGCGCCGGCGCGGTCAAAGAGATTCGCGGATTGCCGTGGGTTCGCCGCTAGCCGGTCGGGGTGAAGCTGCGGGCGCCCGGCGCCATGCGGAACGATCCGCTCTGTTCGAACGGCACCTCGCGGCGCGCGACGCCGCGCAGGAAGGCCGTGCCGATCATGCGGTAGCTCAGCGCCTCGCGGCTCGACAGCGCCATGAACTGCCCGACGACGTCGAGGAGCGTCGTGCTCGCCTCGACCTCGACCGTCGCCTCGCCCAGGCGCGGCACGGTCAGAGACCGGTTGCTGAGGCCGCTCGCGAACGCCCGGTCGTTGACCTCGAGCGTGTAGCGCAGGCCGTCGATCGGCAGAGCGAAGTCGTTCGGGTTGCGGACCCGCAGGATCATGCGGAAGCGCTGCTCGAACAACCCGGCGTCGACGAACTCGAGGTCGGCCAGGCGCACCTCCGGCGGTTCGACCCGCTGCCCCGGCCCGATCCCGGCGCAGGCAGCGAGGCCCCACGCCAGAACGCATATAAGCACTCGCCCCGGCCTGCCCATCATTCTCCAGCCCCTTCCTTTTCGGCGCTCGTCACCGCCATCACTGACGACGTGTTCCTATTAACCCAACAGTCTGTCGTAGTCCGAATGGCGGCCGATCCAGAACCACAGGCATCCGTCGGGAACCTCGACCGCTAACGCGCGGTAATGGAGGCCGATGCGGACAGACCAGAATTGTCCAACTTTCTTCAGATGGAGAGAAGGGTGCCTTGGCTCTGCCTTGAGGAGTTGAAAGGCCCGATCGGCGTGTTCCTGCACGAGCGATGGCAGTTCGCCATAGCAGGCCCAGAATCGTGGCGAGGTAAAGTGCCTCACAACGGTTTGGTTCGGCCCGCCTCGTGTGCCCCACGCGCCTCGTCGGCCAGCTCATCGAGCCTTCCCGCGGCCGCATCGCGCTCGATCTGCCGGTCCCAAGCCTCGGCGTCATAACTCAGAAACCAGTCCCGGAAGGCGGTCAACTCGTTCCGGCTGAGCCGGCGAATTCGCTGCTCGATCTCTTTGATCTCGGTCACGGCCCATATCCTCGGTGCGCCTGTAGTGTACACCTATTCAGTATTGCATGTCCCGACCCGGGTGGGATCGGATTTCGTCTGACGTGCCTACGGTGGCTCGCCCCTACTTCATCGTCGGCATGACGTACTCGGCGCCGGCGCGGATGCCGGTCGGCCAGCGCGAGGTGACGGTCTTCTGCTTGGTGTAGAAGCGCACGCCTTCCGACCCGTGCATGTGGTGGTCGCCGAACAGCGAACGCTTCCAGCCGCCGAAGCTGTGGAAGGCCATCGGCACCGGGATCGGCACGTTGACGCCGACCATGCCGATCTGGATGCGCGAGGCGAAGTCGCGCGCGGCATCGCCGTCGCGGGTGAAGATCGCCGCGCCGTTGCCGTATTCGTGCTCGTTGACCAGCTTGACGGCGCTCTCGTAGTCGGGCGCGCGCACCACCGACAGCACCGGCCCGAAGATCTCCTCCTTGTAGATGCGCATCTCGGGCGTCACCTCGTCGAACAGGCAGCCGCCCAGGAAGAAGCCTTTTTCGTAGCCCTGCAGCTTGAGGCCGCGGCCGTCCACCACCAGCCTTGCGCCTTCCTTGACGCCGAGATCGACATAGCCCTTGACCTTGTCGAGATGCTGCCGGGTGACGAGCGGCCCCATCTCCGCCTCGGGGTCGGTGCCGGGGCCGACCTTGAGGGCGCGCACGCGCGGCGCCAGGCGCTCGATCAGGGGGTCGCCGATTTTGCCGACGGCGACCGCCACCGAGATCGCCATGCAGCGCTCGCCGGCCGAGCCGTAGCCCGCGCCCATGAGTGCGTCGGTCACCTGGTCGAGGTCGGCGTCCGGCAGGACGACCATATGGTTCTTGGCCCCGCCCAGGGCCTGCACCCGCTTATTCTCGGCGCAGCCGGTGTGGTAGATGTATTCGGCGACGGGCGTCGAGCCGACGAAGCTGATCGCCGCCACCCGCGGGTGGCGCAGCAGGGCGTCGACCGCCTCCTTGTCGCCGTTGACGACGTTGAAGACGCCGTCCGGCGCCCCGGCCTGTTTCATCAGCTCGGCGAGGAACAGGCCGGCCGACGGGTCGCGTTCGGACGGCTTCAGGATAAAACTGTTGCCGCAGGCGATCGCCATGGTGAACATCCACATCGGCACCATCGCCGGGAAATTGAACGGCGTGATCCCGGCGCACACGCCGAGCGGCTGGCGCATCGACCAGCTATCCACCGCCGTCCCGACGTTCTCGGTGAACTCGCCCTTGAGCTGGGCCGGGATGCCGCAGGCGAACTCGACGACCTCGAGGCCGCGCTGGCACGACCCGCGGGCGTCGTTCAGCACCTTGCCGTGCTCGGCGGTAACCAGCGCCGCCAGCTCGTCGAGGCGGCTCTCGACCAGCTCCTTGAAACGGAACATGACGCGGGCGCGGCGCAGCGGCGTCGTCGCGGCCCAAGCCGGAAAGGCCGCGGTCGCGGCCATGACCGCGCGGTCGATCTCGGCGGCGCCGGCCAGGGGCACGCGGGCCGCCACCTCGCCGGTCGCCGGGTTGAACACGTCGGCGAAGCGGCCGCTCCGCCCCTCCGCCGGCTTGCCGTCGATGAAATGCTGCAATGTCTTCGTCATGGGCCGATCTCCGCCAGCGGACTGGCAAGGGTTCCGTGCCGCCCGCGCGGGGCGCGCCGGCAGGCGGGGCGGAACCTTACCCCATCGGATGCGCGCCGCGCAAAGGCCGCCCGCGCCGCTGTCAAAGGCGCCATGCGCCCTATATGCTGGGGACGGTCCGGACCGGGGGCGGTTTCGGTGCCGCGCCCAGCGGCCGGGCGAAGGAGGCGAAGATGCGTGCAGCCCTGGCGGCGGCGGTCCTGGCGGCGGCGCTGGCCGCGGCGACCCCGAGCGCGGCGCAGACCGAGGACCGGCCCCCCGAGGAATTGGCGATCGAGGGCATCGAACGGCTGATGCAGGCGCTAGAAGCATTCATCCACTCGATCCCGCAATATGAAGCGCCGGAAATCAACGAGGACGGCGACATCATCATCCGCCGCAAGCGCCCGCCCGAGTCGGAGCCGGAGCCCGCGCCGACCGGCCCCGACTTCGACGAGACCTCGACCTGACGCCGCCACCGGACCTGGCCAAATGGACGATCCACTCGGCGCCTTCTGCAAGCACAGCGACGTAACGATCCCGGGCGCGGCGGACGGCCCGCTTGCGGGGCTGCGCTTTGCGGCCAAGGACATCTACGACGTCGCCGGCCACGTCACCGGTTGTGGCAACCCCGACTGGCTGCGCACGCACGCGCCCGCGTCGGCGACCGCGCCCGCCGTCGCCCGCCTGGTCGCCGCCGGGGCCGCCATGGTCGGCAAGACCATCACCGACGAGCTGGCCTACAGCCTGAACGGCCAGAACTTCCATTACGGCACGCCGGCCAACACCGCCGCGCCGGGGCGCATCCCCGGCGGCTCGTCGAGCGGATCGGCGGCGGCGGTGGCCGGCGCGCTGGTCGATTTCGCGCTCGGGTCGGACACCGGCGGCTCCGTGCGCGTCCCGGCCGGGCTGTGCGGCATCTATGGCCTGCGGCCCAGCCACGGCCGGGTGCCGATCGACGGCGTCATGAAGCTGGCGCCCAGCTTCGACACCGTCGGCTGGTTCGCGCGCGACGCCGAATTGCTGGCGCGCGTCGGCGACGTGCTGCTCGGCGACGACACGACCGCCGGGTCGGCGGCCGGCCTGCTCTATGCCGAGGACGCCTTCGCCCTGGCCGAGGCGCCGGTGCGGGCCGCGCTCGCGGCGGCCGCGCAGGGCGCCGCCGCCGTCCTCGGTGGGATGCGGGCGATCGAGGTCGGCGGCGGCGACGACCTGGGCGACTGGATGAACTGCTTCCGGCGGTTGCAGGCGCGCGAGATCTGGGCGACGCACGGCGCCTGGATCGAGGCGACGAAGCCGCGCTTCGGGCCGGAGATCGCCGCCCGCTTCGCCTGGGCCAAGTCGGTCGCCGACTCGCCGCCCGGCGACGAGGCCGAGCGGCGCGAAGCCGTCGCCGCCCGCCTCGACGCGCTGCTCGCCGACGGCGCGCTGCTGTGCCTGCCGTCGGCGCCGAGCATCGCGCCGCGGCTCGACGAGGCGGCGGAGGCGCTGCAACGGTTCCGCGACCGCACGCTCAGCCTCACCTGCATTGCCGGGCTGGCGCGGCTGCCGCAGGCGAGCCTGCCGGCTGGCGCTGTCGACGACTGCCCGGTCGGGCTGTCCCTGGCGGCGCGTCGCGGCGCCGACCGGCGCCTGCTCGATACCGTCCGGGCGGTCGCGCGACGGCTCGGGGACCGGACTTAGGAGTCGTACGTAACGACGGCGGAGAACGGCACCGGAATCTTCGCGCGGCCCTTGAGGAACCCGAGCTCGATGATACAGGCGGCGGCGCGCACGTCGGCGCCGATCGATTGCAGCAGCGCGATGGCCGCGGCCATGGTGCCGCCGGTGGCCATCAGGTCGTCGAGTACGACGACGCGCTGGCCGGGACGGATGGCGTCGGCCTGCACCTCGATCGTGTCGCTGCCGTATTCGAGGTCGTAGCTATAGGGGATGGTCGGCCCGGGCAGCTTGCCCCGTTTGCGCACCATGACGAAGCCGCAGTGCAGGTCGAAGGCGAGCGGCGCCGCCACCAGAAAGCCGCGCGATTCGATGCCGACGAGCAGGTCCGGCCGGTGCGGCTGCACCGCCTCGGCCAACCGGCGCACGGTTTCCCGCCAGGCCTCGGCATGCAACAGCAGCGTCGAGATATCGTGGAACAGGATGCCGGGCCTGGGGAAGTCCGGCACCTGGCGGATATGATCCTTGATCTGCATGGGCCAGGTCCGGCGACGGGTTCGATCTCGGCGATCGGCGGCCGCATGCTAGCGTCTGCGCTGCGACGAGACAATCGCGCCGCGCCCCCTAAATTCGCTATGATGCCGCGGGGGGCAGGGGAAGCATGAAGCCGGGCCGGTTCGAGGAAACGCGCGACGGCGACCGACTGGTCCTGGCGGCCGTCGGGGCCTGGACGATCGACGCGGCCAAGCCGCTGGACGCGGCCTTGCGCCGGCTGTCGGCGGACGGCCTGGGCGCGGCGCGCATCGACCTCGGCGGCCTCGAGGCGCTGGACACCGCCGGCGCCTGGCTTCTGGCGCGGACCGGCCGCATCCTGGCCGAGGCCGGGGTCGAGGTAACGATCGGCGGGGCGGCACCCCACCACGCCCAGATCTTCGACCGGGTCGTCGAGGCCGGGCCGCCGCCGTTGTCGCCGGCGCGGCGCGCGACTCCGGTCGACGCCGTGGCGCGGCTCGGCAAGCAGGTGGTCGACGCGCTCCGCCAGGGCCGCGACCTGCTCGGCTTCTTCGGCGCCGTGGTCGTGACGGCGCTGCGCGTGCTGCGCAATCCGGGGCGGATCCGTTTCGTCTCCTTCGTCCACCATCTCGAACAGGTCGGGCTCAACGCCCTGCCGATCGTCGGCTTGCTCGCCTTTCTGATCGGCGTCGTGGTCGCCTATCAGGGCGTGGACCAGCTCCGCCGCTTCGGCGCCCAGATCTTCACGGTCAACCTGCTCGGCATCTCGGTGCTGCGCGAAATGGGCATCCTGATCACCGCGATCCTGGTCGCCGGTCGGTCGGGTAGCGCCTTTACGGCGCAGATCGGCACCATGCAGGTGAACGAGGAGGTCGACGCCATGCGCACGCTCGGCCTCGACCCGATCGAGGTGCTGGTGCTGCCGCGGATTCTGGCGCTGGTCGTCGCGCTGCCGCTGTTGACCTTCTTCGCCGATATCATGGCCGTCGCCGGCGGCGGCGTCATGTCGATGATGCTGATCGACCTGACGGTGCCGCGTTTCTTGCGCCAACTTCAGGAGGCGATAGGCTTGTGGACCTTCTGGGTCGGCATCATCAAGGCGCCGGTATTCGCCTTCCTGATCGGCATGGTCGGCTGCTTCGAGGGCCTGCGCGTGCGCGGCAGCGCCGAGAGCGTCGGACGGCTGACGACCCAATCCGTCGTCGAATCGATCTTCCTGGTGATCGTCTTCGACGCCCTGTTCTCGATCCTGTTCTCCCGTCTCGGCATATAGGTCGGCGCGTGGCGGAGGCACTCCCGGAAGTCCGCGAGCCGGTGATCTCGATCCGGGGCCTGCGCACCCGGTTCGGCCGACAGGTCGTGCATGACGGCCTCGACCTCGATGTGCTGCCGGGCGAGATCCTCGGCGTCGTCGGCGGGTCGGGCAGCGGCAAGTCGGTCCTGTTGCGCACGATCATCGGCCTCAACCGCCCGGCCGCCGGCACGATCGCCGTGCTCGGCGAGGACATCGGCCGCCTGAGCGAGTCCGGCTGGCGGCGCCTGGAGGAACACTGGGGCGTGCTGTTCCAGAGCGGCGCGCTGTTCAGCTCGCTGACCGTGGCGCAGAACGTCGAAGTGCCGTTCAAGGAGCATACGGACCTGCCGCCGGGGCTGATCGCGGAGCTCGCCGGGCTCAAGATCGAGATGGTCGGCCTGCCGGCCGACGCCGCGGCCAAGTACCCGGCGCAGTTGTCCGGCGGGATGCGCAAGCGGGCGGGCATCGCGCGCGCGCTCGCCCTCGACCCGGAGATCCTGTTCCTCGACGAGCCGACCTCGGGGCTCGACCCGATCGGGGCCGCCGAATTCGACGAGCTGGTCCGCAGCCTGCAGCAAAGCCTGGGGCTGACCGTTTTCCTGGTGACGCACGATCTGGACAGCCTCCGGGCGATCTGCGACCGTATCGCCGTTCTTGTCGACAAACGGATCAAGGTCGGGACGATGGCGCAAATGCTGCGGGACGACCATCCCTGGATCCACGCCTATTTCCACGGACCCCGCGGGCGCGCGGCGCTCGCCGGATAGGCGGCGGCGCGATGGAGACTCGGGCGAGCTATGTGGCCGTGGGGGCGTTCGTTCTGGCCCTGGCGGCGGGCGTCGCGGTTTTCGTCGTGTGGCTCGGCGGCTTCCAGGCGCAGCAGGCGGTCGCCTTGTACGATATCCGGTTCGCCGGTTCCGTCACCGGCCTGCAACTGGACGGGCCCGTGCGCTATCGCGGCATATCGGTGGGACGCGTCGTCGACATGCAGATCGACCCCGACAACATCGAGCTGGTGCGGGTCACGGTCGAGGTCGACCGCAACACGCCGATCCGCGCCGATTCCGTAGCCTCGTTGGAGATCGAAGGCATCACCGCCGTCGCCTATGTCCAGATCGACGGCGGCACGCAAGAGGGCGAACCGCTGCCCAAGACGACCAAGCGGCCTTATCCGGTGATTCCGTCCAAGGCCTCGACTCTCCAGGAGTTCTTCGAAGGTGCGCCCGCCCTGGTCAAACGGTTGAACGAGCTGGCCGATCGGTTCACCCTGGTGTTCAACGCCGACAACATGCAGGCGATCGGCGAAACGCTGGCCAACCTGCGCGACATTACCGAGGCGATGGCGGCGGAGACCGGCGGCGCCGGCGCGACCATGGCCGAGCTGCGCGAAACCGCGCAATCCTTCGCCGAGGTGGCCGACGAGCTGGAGGCCATGATCGCCGAGAACCGCACTCCGATCCGCGATTTCTCGTCCTCCGGCCTCTACGAAGCAACCCAGCTTCTGACGGAGATCCGCCAAATGGTGGCGTCGTTCACCCGCATCGCCGGGCAGCTCGAACGCGATCCCGCCCGGTTCCTGTTCGGCGACCGGCAAAAGGGGTACCAGGCGGAATGATCTCGATCCGGCGAATCGAGCGGCGACCGCGCCGGCGCATCGTTCCAGGGCGTGCATCGGCGTTGGTCGGAGTCGTGCTCGCGCTCGGCGCCTGTGCCGTGCTGCCGGATGTCGGCGAGCCGCTCGACCTCTATACCCTGACGCCGAAGACGACCTTCGAAATGCCGCTGCCCAAGGTCGACTGGCAGCTCGTTGTCGAAATGCCGCTGGCCGCGGCCGGGCTCGATACCTCGCGCATCGCAATCGCGCGCACCCCATTTCGGCTCGACTACTATGCCGGCGCCGTATGGACCGAAAACGCCCCGGCCATGGTCCAGACCCTGATGATCGAATCTTTCGAGAGCACGCGCCGCATCGTCGCCGTCGGCCGCGAGGCGATTGGGCTGCGGCCGGACTACATCCTGAAGACCGACCTGCGCGAGTTTCAGGCGATGTATGACGACGCCAACGACCCCGTGCCGACGATCCTGGTGCGCATGAACGCCAAGCTGGTGCAGATGCCGGAGCGCCGGATCATCGCCGCGCGCACCGTGGAACGAGAGGTCGAGGCGGAAAGCAGCCGGCTTGCCGACATCATCACGGCCTTCGACACCGCCCTAGGCCGTGTTCTGAAGGAAATCGTCGTCTTCACCCTGACCACGCCGCCGCCGACCAGGCCGGCGCCGCTGTCGGCCAAGCCCGGCGCGACCGACCCGGGTTAACCGGGGTTTAACCATTTGCGGGGCAGACTACGACGCGGCTATACCCCGATGACGGCGATGCCCGCGCCGTCGGCACACGGCCGGGATCGACCCGGACCAAACGGTAGCGGAGAACGATGGCAAGCATCCTCACTCAGGCCGACGTCGCGCGCCTCCTGTCCGATCCGTCGGCGGAAACCCGGGCGGAAACAGCCGCCAAGATCGCCGCGCAGTTCGACGGCGCGACCCTGAACGAAGGGGAGCGGCGCCTCGCGGAGGAGATCTTCCGGTTCATGGTCCGCGACGCCGAGGTCCGCGTTCGCGAGGCGCTGTCCCGCAACCTGAAGTCGACCCGGGACTTGCCGCACGACGTGGCGCTGGCACTGGCCCGCGACGTCGAATCGGTGGCCCTGCCGATGCTCGAGGCGTCGGTCGTGCTCACCGACAGGGACCTGATCGAGATCATCCGCGGCGCCAGTCCCGGCAAGCAGGTCGCGATCGCCCGCCGACCGACCGTGTCCGGGTCGGTCGCCGACGCGCTCATCGACAGCCGCAACGGCGAGGCGGTCGCGACGCTGGTCGGCAACGTCGGCGCCGAACTGACCGAAGACGCCTTGCAACGCGTGATCGACTCCTATGGCGACGAGGAATCGGTGCAGGGCTCGCTGGTGCACCGGGCCAACCTGCCGGTCACCGTGGCCGAGCGATTGGTCGCGACCGTGTCCGACAGTCTGCGCGAATACCTCGTCGCCCACCACGAGTTGCCGGCGGCCGTCGCGTCGGACCTGATTCTGGAAAGCCGCGAGCGGGCGACGGTGAACCTGCTGCCGCCCGGCGCCCAGAGCGCCGACGTCGACCAGCTCGTCCGCCATCTTCAAGCGAACAATCGCCTGACGCCGTCGCTCATTCTGCGCGCCATCTGCATGGGCGACGTGGCCTTCTTCGAGGCGAGCCTGGCGTTGCTGGGGCGCACCCCGATTGTCAACGCGCGGGCGCTGATCCACGACCAGGGGCCGCTCGGCCTACAGTCGATCTATCTGCGCGCCGGCCTGCCGGAACGGCTCTACCCGGCCTTCCGCGTCGCGGTCGACGTGGTCCACGAGACCGATTTCGACGGCCGCGAGAACGACCGCGAACGCCATGTCTGCCGCATGATCGAACGCATCCTGACCCAGCACGAGGACGTCGGGCAGGAGAACCTCGACTACCTGCTGAAGAAGCTCGGCCAGCTCGCCGCCTGACGACGGGCACGATTTCTATCCGCGACTCGCGGATGGTTCCGATCGCTGTCGAACTTCGAAGTCGTCGTTGCCCGGCTCACGGCCACGGCTGTCCGGTTTAACTTTCTTTTCGCCGACGCCGACAGAAAGTGCCGACATATTTCTACTACGGCTGTCATGCCCGCGCTTGACGCGGGCATCCATCATGCCGCTGCACCCTCGGGCCTGGCCCGAGGGTGGATTGCCGGGTCAAGCCCGGCAATGACAATCTGTAGTAAAATGATCGTTTGTCTTTCACCCTTTTTTCGCGCCGACGAATCTAAACCGGACAGCCGTGGCTCACGGCCGGGCATGACGGCGAGGAGGAAACCGAGCGTAAGACCCACGCCACGAAGTGGTTGGCAGGAAGCGTTCTCGGCGGCGGCGTTTTTTCGGTCACGCAAGAATCGTCGAGTTCATCGAGAAAAAGCCCCGCGCCACGGCGTGATGCAGGTCTATCTTCGGTATCGCTAAAGGTTTGCCCTGCTCAGCTCGGACCGCCGCAGGTTGCCGCCGTGACTCCGGCAACGATTGAACCCAAGGTCAAGAATCCGCCGCCGATGATGGCCGGGCGGCGATGACGACCCAACCACGAAACCGGCGCTCGATCCGGGAGCGACTTCCTCCGGTCCCAAGTCGTCGTTCGTGTCGGTATCGGTCAAGTTGGGCTCGTTGCCGAAGAAGCCATCGGCGATCGCGTCGCCGAGCCTGTCGCCTTCGGTGTCGTTCGGTGAATCCAAAGCGGCGATAAAGCCCGCTTGACCCGCGCGCACACACGCCCCCGTAGCGGTCCCCGCCGAGGCGTTTGTCGGCGTAAGGACCACAGACAGGGCAAAGCCGGATGCAAACGCCAAAGCGGCGGATGCAAGAAGTGTCTTCTTCATGACGATCCATCCCTCGGCCAAGGAAAAAATGCCACGCCGGGCGGCCTTGCGACCGCCCGTCTACATTTTTCGATTGGTCCGAGCTTACGGCAGATTTCCTTGGCGATTGCCGCAAACGGCCGAGTTATTCAGTCCGGTTTGCAATCCACTCGTGCCGGGTTCGGTACCGTTTCCTCCGTCCCAGATCGGGTCGCCTGGATTGAGGTCCTTGCCGAGAAAGCCGAAGGCCCCGGATCCGGCGCCGCTGCCGCATTGCGCGCCAACTTCCGTCGCTTGTTGGCGACCGAGGTTGTCCAAATATCGGTCAAGGCCAGGCTCCGAGTTTCCTGGGGCTTGCGCCATTGCGGCGCTCGAAATCCCCAGCGCGAACGCCAAAGCGGCCGATGCAAGAAGTGTCTTTTTCATGACGATTCCTCCCTCGGTTAAAAATAACGGCCTTCTGACGTTTCAAGTGGAATCGCCGAATCGGATCGACGCCTTCCTGTGTCGATCACGAGAGCCAATTCCACAGGAAACGTCGACGAGCCTCCTTAACGCCGGTAAGCGGACCAATCAGTTCGGCAGAACGTCGTTCGGGTCGCCGCAGACGCCGGAGTTGTTCGGCCCAGTACGTACATGACCTCTAACTCCGGGTTCGCCGTCGCCGTCGTAGTCCATGACGCCGGGATTAAGGTCTTTGCCGAGGTAGCCGAACGCACCGGATCCCGCACCGCTGTCGCACTGCGCGTTATCTGCTGGGTTTCCGGAGATTTCCGCATATCGTTCATCGCCAGGCACCGAGTTTCCTTGCGCCATTGCGGCGCTCGAAATCCCAAGCGCAAACGCCAAAGCGGCCGATGCAAGAAGTGTCTTTTTCATGACCATGCCTCCCTTAGTGAGAAACTTGCGGCACGGCTAATCATACGCCCGTGACTTTTCTCGAGTCAACGGGTACTTATTACTAATACTTTAGTAATACTAATTCAAATCATGATCGCCCGTCGCCTGTCATTGGCATGGATCAACCGCGATCAATCGCGTCCTATTCGAACCGGAGGGCTTCGATGGGGTCGAGGCGCGCGGCCTTCGCCGCCGGGTAATAGCCGAAGAAGATGCCGATGGCGGCGGCGAAGAGGGCGGCGGCGGCGACCGCCTCGGGGCCGATGAAGACGGCCCAGCCGGCGAGGCGGGAGAGCAGCGCCGCGCCGGCGACCCCGGCGGCGATCCCCAGGGCCCCGCCGACGAGGCACAGGGCGACGGCTTCGGCGAGGAACTGGCGCCGGATGTCGCGCCGGCGCGCGCCGACCGCGAGCCGCAGCCCGATCTCGCGCGTCCGTTCGGTCACCGAGACGAGCATGATGTTCATGATGCTGATGCCGCCGACGACCAGCGAGACCGAGGCGATCGCCGCCAGCAGGAAGCTCAGCGTCCGCGTCGCCTCGTGCTGCGCCGCCACGGAAGCGGCCGGGTCCCAGATTTGGAAATCGTCGGGCGCGCCGGCGGGCAGGCGATGGCGGTCGCGCAGCAGGCCCCTGATCTCCGCTCGCACGGAGTCCATCGCCGCCACGTCGCCGACCTTGACGAGGACATAGTTCAGCGAGCCGCGATCGACCTGGTGCGCCCCGCCGAACAGGCGCAGCTTGGCGGTCGCGATCGGCACGAAGACGACGTCGTCCTGGTCGCGCCCGCTGCCGTCCGGGCCCTTGGCGGCGAGCACGCCGATGACTTGAAACGGCACGTTGGCGACGCGGACGATCTGGCCCAGGGGACTTTCTTCCGCGAACAGGCTGTTGGCGACGCGGGCGCCCAGCACCACGACCTTGGCCGCGGTCCGCGTCTCCTCCGCCGAAAACGCCCGGCCCTCATCGAGCGGCCATTCACGGGCGATGAAATAGTCTGGCCGGGTGCCGTTCACGACCGTGTTCCAATTGCGGTTTCCATGAACCACCTGGCCGGTGCCGCGGACCGACGGCGCGGCGGCCAGGACGCCCGGCACGTGGCCGCCGATCGCGGCGGCGTCGTCCTCGGTCAAGGTGTGGCGAGTCCCGCCGGCAAGCCGCGCGCCGCCTTCCTGGGCGGCGCCGGGCTCGACCATCAGCAGGTTGGTCCCCAGCGTGCGGATCTGCTCCGCGACTCGGACCCGGGCGCCGGCGCCGACGGCGACCATCGCGATCACCGCCGCCACGCCGATGATGATGCCGAGCATGGTCAGAAGGCTGCGCATCGGGTGCGCCCGCAACGCGCCGAACGCGATCCGCACGCTCTCGAGCGGCGCCATTACGCCGGCGCCCCGTCGCGGCCCGCGGCGGCCCGGCGCGGCGCCGCGACCCGGTCGTCGCCGACGACCCGCCCGTCGCGCAGCGAGACGATGCGTTTGGCGTGCTCGGCGACGAAGCGGTCGTGGGTGATCAGGACGATGGTGCGCCCGCCGTCGTTCAGGCCCTGGAAGAGGGCGAGGATGCCCTGCCCGGTCGCGCTGTCGACCGCCCCGGTCGGCTCGTCGGCGAGCAAGAGCAGCGGTTCGCCGACCACCGCCCGGGCGACCGCGACCCGCTGCTGTTCGCCGCCCGAGAGCTGCTGCGGGCGGTGCCGTTGGCGGTGGCCGAGCCCGACGGATTCGAGCGCCGCGACCGCCTTCCGCCGGCGTTCGCGCCGGCGCAGTCCCCGGTAGACGAGCGGAAGCGCCACGTTCTCCGCCGCGGTCGCGCGCGCCAGCAGGTTGAAGCCCTGGAAGACGAACCCGAGATGGCGATTGCGGTGCGCCGCCAGCCTGTCATGGCTGAAGGCGCCGACGTCTTCGCCGGCGAAGAGGTAGCGTCCGTCGGTCGGCCGATCGAGGAAGCCGAGCAGGTTCATCAGGGTCGACTTGCCGGAACCCGACGGCCCCATGATGGCGACGAACTCGCCGTCTTCGATCGCCAGGTCGATGCCGTCGAGGGCCCGCACCGGCGCCCGCCGTGCGCCATAGACCTTGGAAACGCCCGTCGTCTGGATCAGCGGCGGCGGCATCAGAACCCCAGCCGCAGGCCGAAAAGCGTTCTCTCGCTGCGCACGGTTGATTCTCCGATCGCGACCTCCTGGCCTTCGGCGAGCGATCCGGCGAGGACTTCCGTCATGCTGCCGTCGCTGGCCCCGATGCCGGTGGCGACGGGCGAGAGGCCGCCGGACCCGGTGCGCGCCCAGACCCGCGCCGACGCTCCGGCCGAATCGGCGGCGCCCGTCGGCGGCGACGCGCCGGTCGCCGGCTCGAAGCGGAGCGCGGCGTTCGGCACCAGAAGCGCGTTCGGGCGCTCCGTGGTCGCGATGCGCACAAGCGCCGTCATGCCGGGCAGCAGCGCGAGGTCGGGATTTTCCATCGTGATGACCACCGTATAGGTGACGACGTTCTGGACGATCTCGGGCGCCCGACGGATTTCGATCACCCGGCCGGTAAAGCTGCGATCGGGATAGGCGTCGACCGAGAAGCGGGCGTTCTGCCCGACCCGGATTTGGCCGATATCGGCTTCGTCGACCCGCGCATGGACCCACATCTCGCGCAGGTCGTGGGCGATCGTGAACAGTTTCGGCGCCTCCAGGCTGGCGGCGACGGTCTGGCCCAGTTCGACGCTGCGCCGAATGACGACGCCGTCGATCGGCGCGCGGATGATCGTGCGGTCGAGGTCGATCCGCGCCTTGCGCAAGGCCGCGCCGGCCATATCGATCGCCGCCTTCTGAACGGCCTCCTCGGCCCGCGCCGCGTTCAGTTCGCTCTTCGCCGTCAGCATGTCGGCCTGGGCCTTGTCCGTGTCCCTGGCGGAAATATTGCCCTTGGCCTTGAGTTCTTGCTTGCGCCGATCCTCCAAGCGCGCTTCCTCGTAGCGCGCCACGGCGCCCTCGGTCGTCGCCACCGCCGACTCGTGCGCCGCCTCGGCCTGGGCGAGCCGTGCTTCGGCCTCGGCGACCGCCGCCTCGTAGGTCTTGTCGTCGAGTCGGGCCAGGGAAGCGCCGGCCTCCACTTCATCGTTGAAATCGGCAAAAAGTTCCGCGACCTGACCGGACAATTGCGAGCTGACCTCGACCACGTCGATGGCCTCGATGCGACCGGTGGCGATGGTGAAGACGGCGAGGTCGGCCCGCTCGACGGCGGCGAAGCGGTATGACGCCGCACCGTCCCGCGGGGCCCCTCCGACATAGGCCCACGCCAGGGCGGCGAGGCCCGCAATGATCGCGAAAGCGATGAACATGCGCATCAGGCGGTGAATCCCGGTTATCTGCCGTCCGCCGCCGCCTCACGCCGGCGGTGGCGCGATCGGGGCGTAGGCGACCAACGATCCAAAGTGGCGCTGCGCCCAGTCGGCGCCCGCCAGGATGCCGCGGCGCGACGGCGGGCGCAGGCGGCGTTCGACGAACAGGCGGGCGACCAGCCCCTTGCGCATGTCGCCGCGGCTCAGGCCGTCGGTAGCCTCGTCGAGCAACAGCGCCGCGGCCAGCGTATCGGCCATCAACGCCAATAGCCGGCGGGCGTGGCGGCGCGCCTCGGCCGGATCGCCGGCGACCAGGGCGATGGCCTCGCGGCAATCGGCGAGCGCGGCGCCGACGGCCGCCGCGACCTCGCCGAGCCCGGCCGGCGCCGCCGCGACCGCGCCGGCGATGCGGCGCTCGAACGCGGCGGCGCCGGGGTAGCGGTTGCCGAGCAGCCGCAGGATCTCGAGCGCCTGGACGTTCGCCGGCCCCTCCCACACCGTCATCACCTGGGCGTCGCGCAGCAGGCGCGGCGTGACGTAATCGTAGGTGTAGCCGTTGCCGCCGATGATCTCGATGGCGGCGCGGCAGGCGTTGATCGCCTCCTCGGCCGTCTGGTACTTGGCCAGCGCCGTCGCCAGCCGCAGCCAGGTGCGGCTCGGGTCGGTCGGCTCGACGATCCCGGCGGCGTGGACGGCGTCGAAGGCGCGCGCCGCCTCGAAGGCGAGGGCGCAGCCGGCCTCGAGCTGGACCATGACGGCGAGCAGCTCGTCCTGCACCATCGGGAAGTCGGTCAGCGTCTCGCCGAAGGCGCGGCGGCCCGACGCATAGGTCAGTGCCTCGATGAAGGCGCGGCGCTGCAACCCGACCGACCCCATGGCGTTGTGGATGCGGCTGAACTCCAGCGCCTCCATCATCAGCTTGAAGCCGTCCGGCGGCGGCGCCACCTCGACCGCCCAGGTGTCGATGAGGTCGATCTCGGCGGTCGGCACGCCGACCGTGCCGAGCTTGTCCTTGAGGCGGCGCAGGCGCACCGGGTTCGGCGCGCCGTCCTCGAGATGCGTCGGTACGAGGTAGAGGCCGAGGCCGCGCGTACCGTCGGGCGCGCCGTCGGGCCGCGCGGTGGCGAGCGCAAGGCCGCCGGCCGGGTTGCTGACGAACCACTTGAGGCCGTTGAGCAGGACATGGTCGCCCGCGCGCCGGGCGGTCGTCGTCGTCGCGCCGACGTCGCTGCCGCCCGTGAGCTCGGTCGCCCAGGTGCCGCCGCTCAGCGCCGTGCCGTCCATGCGCGTGAGCCGGCTCAGGTAGCGGGCCTTCACCGCCGCCGGCGCGAAGCGGTCGAGCACGTAGGCGACGGCCCCGGTCATCGTCACCGGACAGTGCAGCGAGACGTCGGCCTGCGACAGCAGGTAACCCATGGCGAAGGTGACGGCGAAGGGCGCCGGATCGTCGAGGTAGTTGAGGCCGACGACGCCGCGCCGGTAGACCTCGCGCGCCACCGCCTCCCAGGCCGGGTTCAGGACGATGCGGTTGATCGGGTTGCCGTGGCGGTCATGGCTCTCGAGCACCGGCCGGCCGCGGCGGTCGGTGTAGTCGGCCGCCCGGTCGACCTCGTCGCCGACCCAGGCGCCGAACGCGGACAGCGTCTCGCTCCATCGGTCGAGCGCGCCCAGGCGGGCGAGGATGTCCCGCAGATTGCCGTCCAGCAGGAAGAAGTTCTGGCCGCGGAGGCCCTCAGCGCCGGTCATCGGGACGGGTCCTTCGACGGGGGAGCCGACGCCGCCGATTGTGGATGAGCATCGGCGTGGACACAACCGCCGCCGCAAGTCGGTCCCGAAGGCGAGGGCCGGGCCGGGTGGCGGGGGCGCGCCTTGAGATGGATCAAGGCGCGGCACGGCCGGCCCGGCAATGGTACGATAAGGGGATTGCGATGACCGGGAGGCATCCGACCATGCTCTGCCGCGCGCTCGCCCTGATCGCCTTACTCGCCGCCGGACCCGCTTGGGCGGCCGGCGACACGACCGTGACCGCCGCCGGCGAGCGGCTGGTGCAGCAGTGGTGCGCCGAGTGCCACGTGGTGACCGGGCTGGAGGCGCCGCCGGCGATCGACGACGTGCCGACCTTCCGCACCGTGGCCAACGACCCGTCGGTGACCGAGCTGTCGCTGCGCGCCTTCCTGAAGACGCCGCACCCGCCGATGCCGAATTTCATCCTGACGCGCGAGCAGATGGACGAGATCGTCGCTTACATCCTCAGCCTGAAGGACAAATAGGCGGCGGTTCAGGCAGCGGGATGGACGCGGCCCGGCCGCGCGCGCAGCGCCAGCATCGCCGGCAGCACGATCAGCGCGCCGAGCAGCGTGCAGGCGATGGCGATGGTCAACAGCAGGCCCATGCCCGCGATGCCGCGGTGGCTGGAGAGCGCGAGCGTGCCGAGGGAGCCGACCGTCGTCAGCGCGCTGAACAACACGGCGCGCGGCGTGCTGGTATCGAGCAGCCGCGCGCCCGGCTCGCGCACGCGCATGACGAGTTGGATGCCGCTGGCCACGCCGAGCCCGAGCAGCAGCGGCAGCACGATGATGTTGGCGAAGTTGAAGGGCAGGCCGACCAGCACCGACGCCGCCGTCGTCAGCGCCGCCGACAGCGCCACCGGCACCAGCACCAGCGCCACGTCCCACAGGCTGCGCAGCAGCAGCAGCATGAGCACCGTGATCAGCACCAGCGCCGTCGTCGAGGCCTGTTGAAAGGCGCGCACGACAGCGTTGCCGGCCTCGAGCAGCACGACCGGGCTGCCGGCGGCGTCGGGCGCGAGCGACCGCACGGCCGCGACGAACCGGCGCTGCGCCTCGATGTCGTCGATGTCCTCGGCCGGATAGACCTCGATCCGCGCGCGGCCGTCGGGGGCGAGGTAGCGGCGGCGCAGGTCGTCGGGCAGGTCGGCGAAGGTCACCGGGCCGGCGTTGAAGGCCCGGCGCAGACTCTCGATCCGTCCCGGCAGCGTTGCGACGAGGTCGCTCTCCAGGCCGCGCAGCGCGTCGCCGCCGGCCGCCGAAGCCGACGAAAGGGCGTCGAGCGCGGCGGCGAGGCGGCGCATCGCCGCCGCCGCCGGCCCGGCATGTCCGGGGACCAGCAGGGCCGCCAGCTTGCCGCGGAAGGAGTCGACGGCGGCGCGCCGCTCGCCGTCGTCGGGCGGCGTCTTGACCGCGGCGTCGAGCAGCAGCGGTCCGAGGAAGAACGCCGTTTGATCGATGACGGCGAGTTTCGCGTCCTGATCCCGCGGCACGAAATCGTCGAGCGTGACGGTCTTGTCGACGCGGTCCAATTGCTCGAGCCGCGCCGCTTGGGCCGCCGCCGCCTCGACGTCTGCGGCGAAGACCGAGATCGTCGCGCCGGCCGCGCCGCCGGTCTGCGTCAGGTCGCGCAGGGCCTGCATCGATTCCGTGTTTGGGTCCTTGAGATTGATCGGGTTGAAATCGAACCGCAACTCGACGAGCAACGGCAAGGCGGCGAGGCCCAGGACCAGGGCCGCGACGCAGATCGGCCGCCGCCGGGCATCGATGAACCGTGCGACGGCCGGGCCGAGGATCGGGGGCAGCGGCCGCGCCGGCCGCCGCAGCGGCAGCACCGACAGCAACGCCGGAAGCAGGGTCAGATTGGCGAACAGCGCGATGAACATGCCGGTCCCGGCGATCAACCCCAGCTCGGACAGGCCGCGATAGGCGGTCGGGAAGAACGAATAGAACGCGAGCGCCGCGGCGACGGCCGAGATCGTCAGCGATGGGCCGACCCCGACGGCGGCCCGCCGCAGCGCCGCGGCCTGGTCGACGCCTTCGTCCACCGCCTCGCGGTAGCGCAGGCCGAAATGGATTCCGAAATCGACGCCCAGGCCGATGAACAGCACCGTGAAGGTCACGGAAATCAGGTTGAGCTGGCCGATCGCGGCGGCGGCGAAGGCGGCGGTCCATATCAGCCCGGCGATCAGCGTCAATAGGACGGAAGCGATCAGCCGCGGCGACCGCAGCCCGACGACGACCAGCACGGCGACGAGGACCAGGGAAACGATGGCGGCGCGGCTGGCGTCTTGCATCACGCTCTGCAGCTCCTCGGTATCGAGTGCCGCGGCGCCGGTCAGGCGGAGGCGCAGGCCGTGCGCCGCATCGATCGCGAGTTCCGCGCCGAGGCGGCGGACCTCGGCCATGGCCGCGGCGGCCGGGCGCAACGACGCCGGGTCGAGCTTCGGTTGGGCGACGATGATCCGGCGCCGGTCCGCCGTCCCGGTCTCGCCGCCCAGCAGCTCGGTCCAGGACAGGGTGCGGGGGTCGCCCGCCGCCCGTCCTTCAACGACCGCGGCGATGGCGGCGAGCGGCGTCGCCAGACCGGCCGGCTCGGCGCCGCCGCTCCGGATGTCGTCGACCGCCTCGCCCAGCACCCCGAACAAGCCGCGCAGGCTCGGGTCCGCGGCCAGGGCGGCGAGCAGCGGCTCGGCTTCGGCCAGCCGGTCGGATAGCGCCGCCAACGCCTCGAGGTCGAGAAAGAGCAGTCCGTTGTCGCGGAAAAAGGGGTCGCCGGGCGGGTAGAAGACCGACTCGAACAGGTCGGTCCGGTCGCGCAACGCCGCGGCGAGCCGCGCCGCCGCGTCCTCGGCGAGGTCCGGGTTGGCGGATTCGACGAGCACGACGAGGTTGTCGGAGACATGCGGGAACGCCTGCCGGTAGGCGATGTCGGCCTGCCGGAACGGCAGCTCGCGCGACAGCATGTCCGTGGTGTCGGTATTGATCCGGATGTTCTCGACGGTATAGAGGACCAGCAGCGCCGTTCCCACCAGCGCGGCGACGACGATGGGCCCGGCGGCGCGCCGCGCGCCGTCGACCCAGGCGGCGAGCGCGCGGTCGGTCCAGCCGCCCGCGGTCATCGCGCCGCGCTCCTGGCCAGGGGCAGGGAAATCGTGGAAAATGGTCGCATAATGCCACGCATGATACTCAAGACCGGCGCGCGGAGGCATGCGGCATGACGACGCTGGTCACGGGCGCCTCGGGATTCGTCGGATCGGCCGTGCTGCGGCGCCTGGTCGATGCCGGCCATCAGGTCCGCGCCCTGGTCCGGCCGACCAGCGACCGGCGCAACCTGGCGGGCGTCGAGTGCGAGATCGCGACCGGCGACCTCGACGACCGCGCCGCGCTGGACCGGGCGGTGGCCGGCTGCGACGCCTTGTTCCATGTCGCCGCCGACTACCGGCTGTGGGTGACCGACGCGGCGGCGATGTACCGCAGCAACGTCGAGGGGACGCGGCAGTTGATGCTGGCCGCGGCGGAGGCCGGCGTCCGGCGCATCGTCTATACCAGCAGCGTGGCGACGCTGGGCTTGCGTCCGGACGGGAGGCCGGCGGACGAGGCGACGGCGGCCGCGTCCGGCGACATGATCGGGCATTACAAGAAATCGAAGTTCTTCGCCGAGGCCGAGGTCCGTCGCCTGATCGAGACCGCCGGCCTGCCCGCGGTGATCGTGAAGCCCTCGACGCCCTTCGGCCCGCGCGACGTGAAGCCGACGCCGACGGGCCGCGTCGTCGTCGAGGCCGCCGCGGGGCGCATGCCGGCCTATGTCGATACCGGCCTCAACGTCGTGCATGTCGAGGACGTGGCCGCCGGCCACCTGCTGGCGTTCGAGCGCGGCGGCCTCGGCGAGAGCTATATCCTGGGCGGCGAGGACATGACGCTGCGCGCCCTCCTGGAGACGGTCGCCGCCCTGGCCGGCCGGCGGCCGCCGCGGCTGCGCGTGCCGCACTGGGCGGTGCTGCCCGTGGCCTATGCGGCGGAGGCGCTGGCCCGGCGACGCGGTCGCGGCGATCCCATCGTGACCGTCGACGGCGTCCGCATGTCCAAGAAACGGATGTATTTTTCCAGCGACAAGGCGCGGCGCGACCTCGGCTATGCGCCGCGCCCGGGCGCCGAGGCGCTGCGCGACGCCCTCGACTGGTTCCGCGCCGGCGGCTATCTGGACTGAGGCCCGTGTCGGCACGATCGAGGGCGCTGCCACTGCAACGCAGCTAAATTCGGGCCGGCAGCGAGATCAGCGCGCCGGGGGCGGTCGGGTCGGGCGGCGGCATCGCGCGCAACGCCTCGACCATGCGGCCGCGACGGCGGAGCAGCCGGTCGGCGATCGCCACCATGCGGCGGTTGGGCCAGGCGTGGGCGGCGGCCTGGCGCAGCGAAACCGCCGCCGCCTCTTCGCGGCCGTCGTTGGTCTGGCACAACAGGATGAAGGCGGCGGCGGGCGAGCGGCTGACGCCGGCATGGCAGTGGAACAGAATCGGCGCCGTCGCCTGCCAGGCGGCGCCGAAGCGCAGCAGGCGCTCGATGTCGCGCTCCTCCGGCGCGACGTAGCCCGGCGCCGGCTCGGCGATATCGTGAAAGAAGAAGCGCAGATGGTTCGCCGGCTCGACGCAGCCCGGCGACTCGACCTGGCAGTCGGGATCGACGAGCGACACCACGTGCCTCGGCCGGATGCGCTCGGCCTCGAACGGAAGCGCTTGCAGGGAGCAGACGTAAATCACACGGACCCTCCATTGCCGGTGCCGGCCGACGACGCATCGCTGCGCGTCTAGTGTCCTGCCCCAGAAATTCGTTTTCGAATTTCTGGGATAAGCAGGCCACTAGATTCAAATACTTAGTGGCCCGTTCACCCCGAAATTCGTGATACGAATTTCGGGGACGGGACACTATAGGCGCGCCAGGCGGTCGATCAGCAGGTCATAAAAGCCGGCCGCGTCGATGTCGTGCATCACCGTGCAGTTCGGCGCGCGGCCGGTCGCCCCCCACCAGTCCATCACGGTCATGCCCATCGTCGTCTCGGCCTGGATCTCGATGTCGACGTGGACGCGCTTGCCGGTAAACAGCCCGGGTTTCAGCAGATAGGCGATGACGCACGGGTCGTGCAGCGGGCTGCCTTCGGCGCCGTAGCGGTCGACGTCGCGACGGCTGTAGAAGCCGAGCATGCCGGTCAGGCAGCGTCCGACCGGCGTGTCGATCGCCGCGATGCGCGCGAGCCGCTCCGGCGTCGCGATCGTCTGGCGGGTCAGGTCGAGCGGTATCAGGGCAATCGGTCGGCCGCAGCCGAACACGACATGGGCGGCGTGCGGGTCGACATAGACGTTGAACTCGGCGGCCGGGGTGATGTTGCCGCCGGCGAAGAAGCCGCCGCCCATGATCACGATTTCGCGGATCTTCGGCAGGATGCGCGGTTCCTTGACCATCGCGACCGCGAGGTTGGTCAACGGCCCCAGCGCGCACAGCGTGATCTCGTCGTCGCCGGCCGCCAGCAGCGTGTCGACGATCCAGTCCACGGCGTGGCGCGGCTGCAGCTTCATGGTCGGCGGCGGCAGGTCGGCGCCGTCCAT
>JBBECF010000112.1:0-24311 GCA_040881945.1 Dongiaceae bacterium
GGCGGCCGGGCACCGCCCTCCCGGGTCTGCGCCTCTCTCCCGCGGGAATGTCCCGCTGCGCATGGGGTCGGTCGCGCGTTTTTTACCTTCTCGCCGGAGAGGCCGCCGGACGAGAGGGCGGCGGCGCCCTCAGGCACCTGCTCGGGCGCCGGCGTCGGCGCACGCCTGGGCCGGGCGGCGGTGCAGGCGGCCGCCGGTCATCGGCCGCGCCACCCCGGTGGTTTCCGGCAAGGTGATCGGCAGGCCGGCGAGCGAGCGCACCGCGAGATAGGCGAAGGCCTGGGCTTCGAGCGCGTCGCCGTCCCAGCCGACGGCTTCGACCGCCGCCACCGGCGCCGTCAGGCGCTCGGCCAGGGCCGCCATCAGGGCCGGGTTGCGCCGGCCGCCGCCGGCCACCAGCCAGCGTTGCGGCGGCGCCGGGAACAGCTCGACGGCGCGGGCGACGGCGGCGGCGGTGAAGGCGACGAGGGTCGCCGCGCCGTCGGCGGCGGCGAGCCCGGCCACCGGGCCCGGATCGAAATGGTCGCGGTCGAGGGATTTCGGCGCCGGCCGGTCGAAATAGCCGTCGGCGAGCAGCGCCGCGAGCACGGCCGGATCGGCGCGCCCGGCGCGGGCCAGCGCCCCGTCGGCGTCGAGCGGGCGCCCGGTGTGGCGCAGCGCCCAGTCGTCGAGCAGGGCGTTGCCGGGGCCGGTGTCGAAGGCGAGCAGACGGTCGCCGCCGGCGCCCTCGCCGATCCAGGTCACGTTGGCGACGCCGCCGATATTGAGGACCGCGAGCGGCCGCGCCAGGCCGCCGGTCATGGCCGCGTGGTACAGCGGCACCAGCGGCGCCCCCTGGCCGCCCGCGGCGACGTCGCGGCTGCGAAAATCATTAACCACGTCGATGCCGGTGAGCGCCGCAAGCAGCGCCCCGTCGCCGATCTGCCAGGTCAGGCCGCGCTGCGGCGCGTGCAGGATGGTCTGGCCGTGGAAGCCGACAACGGCGACGTCCGCCGGGGTCACCCCGCCCGCCGCGAGCAGCTCGCGGACCGCCTCGGCATGCAGCTCGGTCAGCTCGCGCTCGACCTCGTCCACCGGCCCGCTTCCGCCGATCACGCTCAGCAGCCGCTCGCGGAAGGCGGGCGCGAACGGCCGGGTCAGCGCCGCCCCGTAAGCCAAGATCGCGCGCCCGTCGGTGTGAATGAGCGCGGCGTCGATGCCGTCGCGCGAGGTGCCGCTCATCAGGCCGAGCGCGAGAACGGGTCTGTCCGGATCCATCGTCGGGGGCGGCTCTCTCTCTCGGGCGGCCGCATTTGTGGCCGGGGTGCGTCTGTGTTACATGACGCGGCGCCGCGGCGGAAGCCCCCCGGCGGCCGCGCAAGAGCCCGGACCAGCGATGACCACGTACCGATCGACGTTTCTGCGCGAGGTGACGGCCCGCGGTTTCCTGCACCAGTGCACCGACATCGAGGGGCTCGATGCGCGGCTGGCGGGCGGGCCGGTGACCGCCTATATCGGCTTCGACGCCACCGCCGATTCCCTGCACGTCGGCAGCCTCGTGCAGATCATGTTGCTGCGCCACTTGCAACGGGCCGGCCACCGGCCCATCGTCCTGATGGGCGGCGGCACCACCAGGGTCGGCGACCCGTCCGGCCGCGACGACGTCCGCGCGCTGCTGAGCGACGCCGACATCGCGCGCAACATCGCCGGAATCAAGCGCAGTTTCGACCGCTTCCTGACCTTCGGCGATGGCCCGGGCGACGCCGTGATGGTGGACAACTCGGCCTGGCTCGACGGCCTCAGCTACATCCCGTTCCTGCGCGAGGTCGGCCGGCACTTCTCGGTCAACCGGATGCTGACCTTCGACAGCGTCAAGCTGCGCCTGGAGCGGGAACAGCCGCTGAGCTTCCTCGAGTTCAACTACATGATCCTCCAGGCCTACGACTTCCTCGAGCTGAGCCGGCGCCACGACTGTATCCTGCAGATGGGCGGGTCGGACCAGTGGGGCAACATCGTCAACGGCGTCGAGCTGGCGCGGCGGATCGACGACCGCGCCCTGTTCGGGCTGACGGCGCCGCTGATCACCACCGCGTCGGGCGCCAAGATGGGCAAGACCGCCGCCGGCGCCGTCTGGCTGAGCGAGGAGCGCCTGTCGCCCTATGACTACTGGCAGTTCTGGCGCAACGCCGACGACGCCGATGTCGGCCGCTTCCTGCGCCTGTTCACCGACCTGCCGTTGCCTGAGATCGCGCGGCTGGAAGCGCCCGCGGGCGCCGCGATCAACGACGCCAAGATCGCGCTCGCCAACGAGGCGACGCGGCTCGCCCACGGCGGCGCGGCGGCCGCGGCCGCGGCGGAGACGGCGCGGCGCACCTTCGTCGAAGGCGGCGTCGGCGCCGAGCTGCCGACGATCGAGGCTTCGCGCGCCTCGCTCGAGGCGGGCATCCCCGCCATCGACCTGCTGCGCCGCAGCGGCCTCGCCGCCAGCAACGGCGAGGCGCGGCGGCTGATCCGGGCGGGCGGGGCGCGGGTCAACGATGCGGTCATCCGCGACGAGACCGCGGCGATCTCGCTTGCCGACCTGACGCCCGGCGGGTTCATCAAGCTGTCGGCCGGCAAGAAGCGTCACGCCCTGGTCCGCCCGGTCTAAGAGATCACTTGCGGTTGCCGGTATCCGGCAGGGCGCTCGGCGCGACCGCCTCGCCGGCGTCGCCGCCATCGAACATGTCGAAGAGCGCGCGCAGGAACCCGGGCGCGAGCGCGGCCAGCGGATTGACCGTCACCTTCGGGTCGTCCTGTGGGCCGGTGAGGGTGTAGGTCGCCGCGAACAACCCTTCGCCCTTGCCGCCCTGCAGCAGGTTGCCGATGATCGGAATGTTGCCGAGGATGCTGTTGAGCGCGTAGGCGGGGACGATGGTGCCCTTGAGATCGAAGGTGTCGGCGGCGAAATCGACCTCGCCGGTCGCCGTGAATCCGAGCGACGGCCCGTAGGCGCGCGCCAGCACCACCTCCATCTTGTCCCCGGTCTTGACGAAATCGGCGGTGAAGCGGCTGAACAGCAGGCCGTCTCCGGTCAGCATGTCGATCAGGCCGGTCAGGGCCGCCACCGAGAGCACGCGCGCCACGGTCGGCGCCCGCACCAGCCGGAACCGCGAAATTTCCACGGTGCCGCGCAGCGGCCGGTCGGGCTCGTCGTCCGCCGCCTCGGCGACGATCGACAGCCGGCCCCCGACCACGGTGTCGACGATACCGAAGGCGCTCAGCGCGGCGCCGGCGTCGTTGGCGACCACCGACAGCCGGCGCTTGCCGGCCGGCGCCGGCAGGTAGCGGACCGTCAGCCCCTGGCGCCCGGGCAGCATGGCGTCGAGCACGAATTCGTCCCAGAACCGGCCGTCGTGCTGGGCCGACAGGCTGACGTCCTCGAGCCCGCGGCCGGGCCCCAGCATCACCCAGTCGAGTTGCTCCGCGGTCAGCACGAAGGGACGTCGAGACTCCTTCGACGCCCTGGCCTTCAGCAGCGACGTCGCGTCGAATCGGCCGCCGCCGATGGTCACGGTCACCCGGTCGTCGGCGAATTGCGCGGCGACGTCTTGCAGCCGCGATTCCCCGAAATCGAGGCTGTCGAACTCGATGTCGGCGAGTTCCTGGCCGCCGACGGCGAAGCGCGCCCGGCCGGTCGCCGTCAGGCTCCCGGCGACTACCTCGAACTCCGGGACCGCCACGGGCCGGCCGCCTTCGAGATCGAGCTCCAGCTTCGCGGCGCCGCCCTCGCCGGCCGCCTTGTGCCATTCGATGAGGGGCAGGTCGAGCGCCGCCGCCGCCAGGTCGAAGCTCGCGTCGAGGCTGCCGCTGTCGTCGGCGAACCGGCGGTGGACCAGCTCGGTCCCCACCGGTCCGTCGAGGAAGCGGCGAACATCGAGGCCGAGAGCCGCGATCTGATCGGCGTCGGGCGCGCCGGACAGCGTGATTTCGCTGCGCAGGTCCGCATCGCCGAAGTTCTCGGTCCAGCTCAGTTGGGTCGGAACGCCGTTGATCCGCGCCTCGCCGCCGACCGTCAGGGTGTCGTTGTTGACCGTGACGGCGAGGTCGGCGTCGGCCACCGAATAGCCGAACATGGCCTTGCCGAGCTCGGCGTCGGTCACCTCCGCTTCGGCTTCGAACCTGAGATCCTCGATCGTCGTGTCGGCTCGGTCGTCGAAGCCGATCGACAGGCGCATCGCCACGGCGCCGGTGGTCGTCGTCGGATCGATGCCGAAACGGCCGACATAACCGAACCGCGGATGGTCCAGGATCTGCAGGGCGTCGCGCAGCGGGCCGCGCAAGGTCCCGTCGATGTCGAAGCGGGCGTCGGGCTGGTCCAGACCGCCGATGCGTATGCGGCCGTTCTCGATTTCGATCGCCTCGACCCCGCCGCCGCCGATCTCAGCGACGAACTCCTGGGCGTTGAAGCGCGCCGTGCCGACGGCGCCGCGGATCGGCGGCAACGGCCTGAAATAGTGGATGGTGAGGGCGGAGGCGCTCAGCGTCCCGTCGAGCGTCTCGACGCGGGTCTCCTTCGCGACGCCGCCCGGCAGGCGCAGGCCGACCTCGACCTCGATGCGCTCGACGGCTCCGTCCACCATGTTGCGCGTGACCCAGCGGCGGGCGCCCGGCGCCGCGCCGCGCGGCCAGAGGCGGTCGAGATCGGCGACCGCGACGTTGCCGGCGACCAGGTGGCCGGCGATGACCATGTCGCCCTCGTCGGCCATGCCGGCCGAGAGCAGGCCGTCGATGCTGCCCGCGACGGTCAACAGCAGGCCGTCCAGGTCGACCACCGCGGTTTCCAGGGTAAGCCGATCGCCGCCCGGGTCGAGACGCCCGCGCAGCGACAGGCGCCGCACCGCCAGCGCGTCGTCGAATATGTCGGGCAGCACGATCCGTCCGGGCCCGGCGACAACGTCGAAGCGGCTGGCGCCGATCCGGCCGTCGAGGCCGATGCTGGTCGCGAGCCGGCCGGCGAGCTTCAAGTCGCCGCGGGCGAACCGGCCGAGCGCCGGCTCGATGTGGCCGAGGGCGGCCAGATCGACATCGCTGAAGCCGCCGACGAAGGCGACGGTGGCGGTCGCCGGGTCGTAGGCCAGATCGGCGCGGACCCGCGCCGGCCGACCGAGCTCCTCGATCTCGAGATCGAGCCGGCCGACGATGCCGACGTCGTCGCGGCGCAGCTCGACGGTGGCCACGGGGGCATGCCAGATGCGCCCGAGCCGCCGGTCCTCGAAGGTGAGTTGACCGCCGACCAGGCTGGCCCGCGTCAGATAGCCAGTGGCGCGGCCCGGGTCCGGCGCGTTCAGCAGCTCGCCGAGCAGGATCGGCAGGATCGGCGACTCCTCCTGCGGTGCCTCGGCGGTGTCGTCGACGCGCAGAAAGCGGAACCGCCCATCGGCCTCGCGCACCAGGCGCATGCGCGGGCCGAAAATTTCGATCGCCGTCGGCGCCACCAGGCCGCGCAGCAGCGCGCGGACGCTGAGCGTCACGGCCACGGCCGGCACCGCCGCGATCTGGCGGCCGTCGGCGCCGATCACGCGCACACCGCTGGCCTGCAGGTCCAGGGTGCGCTGCCAGCCGGCCCAGGTCAGGACGGTGTCATCGATGCGCACCGTGAACGACCCGTTCGGGGCGGTGAACGACTGCTCGAGATAGGGCGTCAGGAAGCTGAGCCGCAGCGGCGCGTCGGCGGACAGCCGCCAGGCCGCGATGCCTGCGAGGATCGCCAGGCCGGCGACGAGCGCGGCCAAGACCTCGAGCAGCAGAAGAGATGTCCGGCGGATCACTTGGGGGTTCGGCCTTGACCCTATCGCCCGGTTTCAGCAGTGTGCGAAAAAGCCGAACGGCCGATCATGCAGGATTCTCCCGCCGTCCTCGATACGCGGTCGCTGCCGCCGGCCGCGAACCGCGAACGCGCCGCCATCGGCCTGGACCGCTGGCGCGAGCGCGCGCGCCAGACCGAGGATCCGGAACTGGCGGCCTTCGCCGCCGCCCAGGCCGACGACGCGGGGGGCCGGGCGCTGCTCGAGGCGATTTTCGGCAATAGCCCGTTCCTCAGCCATTGCCTGCTCGCCGAAATGGCGACCGCACGCTCTTTCATAGCCTACGGGGCCGACGCTGTCTTGCTCGATTTATTGGCGGATTTGCGCGGCCAGGCTGCGGCCGAGGACGACACCGGCCGGCTCATGCGGGTGCTGCGGGTGGCGCGGCGGCGGGTGGCGCTGACGGTCGCGCTCGCCGACATCGCCGGCCTGTGGCCGGTCGAGCGCTGCACCGAGGCGCTGAGCGACTTCGCCGATACGGCGCTCGGGCTCACCAGCGCGCACCTGTTGCGCGGCGCCGCCGCCGCCGGCGACATCGTCCTGCCCCACCCCGAGGACGCGGAGCGCGGCTCCGGCCTGATCGTCCTCGCCATGGGCAAGCTCGGCGCGCGCGAGCTGAATTATTCGAGCGACATCGATTTGATCGCGCTGTACGACCCCGAGGCGATCGTCTACCGCGGCAGCCGCAGCGTGCAGGACCGCTTCGTGCGGCTCGTGCGCGATCTCGTGCGCGTCCTGCAGGACCGCACCGACGAAGGCTATGTGTTCCGCACCGACCTGCGCCTCCGGCCGGACCCCGGCGCGACGCCGCTGGCCATGTCGGTGCTGGCCGCCGAGGCCTATTACGAGAGCATGGGGCAGAACTGGGAACGGGCGGCGATGATCAAGGCGCGGCCGGCGGCCGGGGATCGCGCCGGCGGCGAGCGGTTCCTCGACCACCTGCGTCCCTATGTCTGGCGCAAGCACCTGGACTTCGCCGCGATCCAGGACATCCATTCGATCAAGCGCCAGATTCATGCGGTCAAGGGCCATCGACAGATCGCGGTCGGCGGCCACAACATCAAGCTCGGCCGCGGCGGCATCCGCGAGATCGAATTCTTCGCCCAGACCCAGCAACTCATCTGGGGCGGCCGCGACCCGTCCTTGCGTCCGGCGCAGACCTGCGCCGCGATCCGCGCGCTGGCCGCCGCCGGACGGGTGACGGAGCGCACGGCCGACGACATGATCGCGGCCTACCGCTATCTGCGCCGGGTCGAGCATCGCCTGCAGATGATCGACGACCGGCAGACGCAGACGCTGCCGGCCGCCGGACCCGACCTCGATCTTCTCGCCGGCTTCGTCGGCCACGACTCGACCGCGGCGTTCACCGCCGAACTGCTCGGCCAACTCGGCCGCGTCGAGGACCATTACGCCGAGCTGTTCGAGGAGGCGCCGTCGCTCGGCGGCCCCGGCAGCCTGGTGTTCACCGGCGCCGAGAACGACCCGGACACCGTGCGCACCCTGGGCGAGATGGGGTTCGGCGACGGCGCCTCGATCGCCGCCGTGATCCGCGGCTGGCACCACGGGCGCTACCGCGCCACGCGCAGCACGCGCGCTCGCGAGCTGCTGACCGAGCTGATGCCGACGCTGCTGCAGGCGCTTGGCCGCACCGTCCATCCCGACGCCGCCTTCAACCGGTTCGACGAGTTCCTCGCCCGGCTGCCGGCCGGCGTGCAGCTCTTCTCGCTGCTCCACGCCAATCCCGGGCTGCTCGACCTGATCGCCGAGATCATGGGCGGCGCGCCGCGCCTCGCCGATCATCTCAGCCGCCGGCCGGTCCTGCTCGACGCCGTGCTGACGCAAGGTTTCTTCGACCCCTTGCCGGCGGCGCCGGCACTCGCCGACGAACTGCGGCGGACGCTCGATCAGGCGCGCGACTTCGAGGACGTGCTCGACGGCGCGCGCCGCTGGACCAAGGACAAGCAGTTCCAGGCCGGCGTGCGCATCCTGCGCAACATCACCGATGCCGACGCCGCCGGCGGCCCGTTGTCGGACGTCGCGGAAACGGCGATCGCCGCCCTGGTGCCGCCGGTCGAAGCCGAGTTCGCCCGCCGCCACGGCCGCCTGCCCGGCGCCGGACTCGCCATCGTCGCGCTCGGCAAGCTCGGCGGCCGCGAGATGACGGTCGGCTCGGACCTCGACCTCGTGTTCATTTACGACGCGCCGGAGGACGGCGACCCTGGCTCCGCCGGAGGCTTCGCCGACCCTGGCTCCGCCGAAGGCGGCTTCGCCGAGGCGAGGGCGAGCGGCGCATTGCAGTCCGACGGGTCGCGGCCGCTCGCCCCGATCCATTATTACGCGCGGCTGGCGCAGCGGCTGATCAACGCCCTGACGGCGCCGACCGGCGAAGGACGGCTGTTCGACGTCGATATGCGATTGCGACCTTCCGGCAATGCCGGGCCGATCGCCTCGTCGCTGGCCGGCTTCCGGCGCTATCAGGAGGACAGCGCCTGGACCTGGGAGCACATGGCGTTGACGCGGCAGCGCGTCATCGTCGGCGACGGCGCCTTCGCCGCCGTCATCGAGCGGACGCTGGCTGAGATCCTGGCGCGGCCGCGCGACCCGGCGAAGCTGGCGGCCGACATCGCCGACATGCGGGCGCGCATCGCCCGCCAGCACCCCGACGACCGCCCGTGGGACGTGAAGCATCGCCGCGGCGGTCTGGTCGATGTCGAGTTCATCGCGCAGTTCCTGCAACTGCGCCACGCCGCCGACCGCCCCGGGATCCTGCACCCGAACACCGGCGAAGCCCTGGCCCGCGCCGCCGCCGCCGGCATCCTCGAGCGCGCCGCCGCCGACGGGCTGATCGCGGCGGGGCGCCTGTGGCGACGCCTCCAGGGCCTGCTGCGCCTGACCGTCGGCGACCA
Source organism: Dongiaceae bacterium (assembly GCA_040881945.1). Taxonomy (GTDB): domain Bacteria; phylum Pseudomonadota; class Alphaproteobacteria; order Dongiales; family Dongiaceae; genus JBBECF01. The sequence goes on from JBBECF010000112.1 coordinate 8,732, forward strand.
GGTCGACGAGGCGACGGCCCTGCCCGAGGGGCTGAAACGGGCGCTGGCGCAGGCCGGCGGCGCCGCGGACTTCGCCGGGCTCGAGGCGCTGATGGACGCCACCGCCACCGCCGCCCGCGCCCAGTTCGAGCGGCTGATCGGGGCGCCGGAAGCGGCATAGCGGGAAGCGGGGTCGCCCCGCCACGGGGTGACGGCGGGGTAGCGTCTCAATTCGAAGAAGGTCTGCGCTGTAGCTGACACGGGCGCTTGGTGGCCACAGAAACTCCCGACCCTGGCGTATCGTTGACCGACCGGGCTTTTCACCCTACGATGACAAAAGCGAATGTTATTGGACCCATCATGGTGTCAGAAGGTAAATTGCTCGACCGATAAGACGATAAGAGATGACATCAATATTTGGTAAAGACCAACCAGCGCTTTTTCTCGGAGTTGCGGGGTTTATCGAATCTCCTGACGCTCCCTTCCCTCTCGGCGGCGTCGATCTATTCCAATTATCGCAGCATAAATCTCACATTGTCTACCCAGGCATGATCCAAAGTGACGTATGGGTCGTGCTAGTGAGCACTGAATTTCTTGAAGGAAACGATTTATCGAAGTGGGAACTGCGAATCGCCGATGAGGATGACGTTGAACTTGGAAAATTGAATTTCGAGAGTTTATCATACACAAAAACAGCTGAATTCCAACTTAAGACTAATATGCAAGAAACGGAAGTAGCTATTGTCAAAGATAGCCTGTTCACAATGCTTCATTTTAAATTAGACTGTACCGTAAGCCACCCTGGAAAATACACCGTTTATTCCAATTATGACGGAAAAGTTGTCCCCATCGGCTCAGTTCATTTTCACTACCGCAAAGCTTCCGCCTTGACTCCAGATCAAATTAAAGCCATTGAATCAGATCCACATTCTATAAAATCACTTTTATTGACTATCGGCTGCAAACATTGCCCCACAACATTAAAAACCTACACTGGGCTTATTAGGTCGCCTAAATTAGAAAAACAAGGGTGTGTTTGGCAGACGGACCTGGACTCCTCTTTCGCTTGCCAGTGTGGAAAAGTTAACTATTCTCTTGAATACCTAAAGGAAAGCATGCATGGGATGTTACTGAAGGATTTCAATATAGAACATACCGGACTTAGTTATGTACGCCGGTATGGACATTCTCAAGTTGTAAAAGTAGTCGACGAATTCAAGAGACTTCTTGATAGAGAACGACTAGAGCCGCCAGCTCAGCGATTTATTGAGCAACATCCGATTCTGCTCTGTAGATTCCATGCTAAGAGACTGTTTGTTAAACCTAGCATTGTTGGCCGGTTTGAGGCAGATTTTGCTGTTGTTGATTCGCGGAACGAACTTTGGCTAATCGAGCTGGAAAAGCCATCTTTGCAACTCTTCAAAAAGAATGGCCATCCCACGCAAGCGCTAATGCATGCGTATGGGCAGGTGACCGATTGGTTAGAACAGTATGCAAGATACTCGGGAGCAATATTAGATCGGCTAGATTTGAAAGCAGAGGACGTTCTCTCGGTGCACGGCGCAGTTATCGCGGGCCGGAGTAGGGATGTAACGTATGAGGTTCTTCAACGGCATTTATCACATCCTCCATATCCAAACATAGATTTTATGACATGCGACGATCTTGGCGTAAGCCTTCTCGAGATATCGAAGAAAATCGCTTAGACAAGTGCGGGTCAAATCGGCCGTACTGCAATTGGCTTCGCGCGGCCACGAAACGCGGCGGGTGAGGCTAAGGCGTTTGCGCGAGATCCGGCAACACCTGACTCTTGTGCTTCGCCACATTAACCAATTGCAATTTTACCGCAGAAGAAAATCATCGCCGCGTCAAACTGCGACACCACTGACAGCGGTTACGACTTGACATCCTGGTCGGGAGGGCCCATCTACCCTGGCAGTGCTCTCGCGATCGCGCTGATCGCGCTGCCGGCAAGGCCGGAAGCGCCTTTTTCCGAGATCATTCTTAACAATCCGTCTATTCCATTTGCGCAGTGGAATTTGGCGAACCGCCATATTCCACGGGCGTGCCCCCATGGGCGCGCTCGCTCTGGCGTAAATAGGATAGCGAACCCTTATGACCACCCCTTCATTTTCCGACCTCGGGCTGATCGAGCCGCTGCGGCGCGCTCTGCTGACCGAGAACTACCTCGAGCCCACGCCGATCCAGGCGCGGGCAATTCCCGCGCTGCTCGCCGGCGGCGACCTGCTCGGCATCGCCCAGACCGGCACCGGCAAGACCGCGGCCTTCGCGCTGCCGATCCTGCAGCGCCTCGCCGGGTCGCACGTGCCGCCCGGCCCGCGCGGCGTGAACGTCCTGATCCTGGCGCCGACGCGCGAGCTCGCCATCCAGATCGATGAAAGCTTCAGGACCTATGGCCGGCATCTCAAGCTGCGCCATGCCGTGGTCGTCGGCGGCGTCGGGCTGCGGCCGCAGATTACCGCGCTGGCCCGCGGCGTCGACATTCTGGTCGCGACGCCGGGCCGGCTGCTCGATCATCTCAACCAGCGCCATGTCCAATTGGGCAACGTGTCGTGCCTAGTTCTGGACGAAGCCGACCGCATGCTGGACATGGGCTTCATCCGCGACGTGCGGAAGATCATGGCGGCCCTGCCGAAGCAGCGGCAGTCGCTGTTGTTCTCGGCGACGATGCCGGCCGACGTCGAACGCCTGGCCGGCCAGATCCTGCACCAGCCGACCCGCGTCGAGGTGACGCCCAAGGCGCCGACCGTCGATCGGGTCGTGCAGCGCGTGCTGTTCGTCGATGCCGCCCGCAAGACCGGGCTGCTCGGTCGGTTGCTCATGGACGCCGAGATGAAGCGGGTCCTCGTCTTCACCCGCACCAAGCATCGCGCCAACCGCGTTGCCGAGCAGCTTGAAAAGGCCGGCGTCGCCGTCGATGCGATCCATGGCAACAAGGCCCAGGGCGCCCGTCAGCGCGCCCTCGACAGGTTCCGCACCGGCGCGGCCCGGGTGCTCGTCGCCACCGACATCGCGGCGCGCGGCATCGACGTCGACGGCGTGACGCATGTCATCAATTTCGAACTGCCGAACGAACCGGAGAGCTACGTCCACCGCATCGGCCGGACGGCGCGTGCCGGCGCCGCCGGCATCGCGCTGTCGTTCTGCGATTCGAGCGAGCGCGCGTTTCTGCGCGACATCGAACGGCTGACCCGGCGGCCGATGGAGGTTGTCGACGGCCGGCAGTGGCTGAGCGATATGCCGATCCCACAGGCCGCCGATCGATCGGACGCATCCCGCCCGGCGTCGCGCGGCGCCGGGCAGCGCCCGTCGGCCGACCGCGACTACGGGCGCGCCGGCGCGCAGCAGCGGTACCGCCCGGCCGGCCGAGGTCGCGCCGCCTGAGGGGCGGCAATTAAGGGGCCGCGCAGTTAAGGGGACACAATACTTAATTCGAATTAAGTATTGTGTCCCCGTATCTCCCCGTATCTGTCGACGCGGCGATCTAGCTCGACGCCCGCTTCTCGCCGGCGCCGCCGACGCGGGCGGCGAGCGCGGCGGCGAGGAAGTCGTCGAGATCGCCGTCGAGCACCGCCTGAGTGCCGCTGGTCTCGACGCCGGTGCGCAGGTCCTTCACCATCTGATAGGGGTGCAGCACATAGGAGCGGATCTGGTGGCCCCAGCCGATGTCGGTCTTGCCGGCGGCGGCGGCCTCGGCCTCGGCCTCGCGCCGCCTGACCTCGAGTTCGTAGAGCCGCGCCTTCAGCATGGCCATGGCGGTGGCGCGGTTGCGGTGCTGCGAGCGGTCGCTCTGGCACTGCACGACGATGTTGGTCGGCAGGTGGGTGATGCGGATCGCGCTATCGGTCTTGTTGACGTGCTGGCCGCCGGCGCCCGACGCCCGGAAGGTGTCGACGCGCAGGTCCTTGTCGAGGATCTCGACCTCGATGGCCTCGTCGATGACCGGATAGACCCAGACCGAGGCGAAGCTGGTGTGACGCCGCGACTGGCTGTCGTAGGGCGAAATGCGCACCAGCCGGTGCACGCCGCTTTCGGTCTTCAGCCAGCCATAGGCGTTCGGCCCGCCGACGCGCACCGTGGCGGATTTCACGCCGGCTTCCTCGCCGCCGCTCTCCTCCAGCCATTCCACCTTGTAGTCGTGGTCCTCGGCCCAGCGCACGTACATGCGCAGCAGCATCTCGGCCCAGTCCTGGGCCTCGGTGCCGCCGGCGCCGGCATGCACCTCAAGATAGCAGTCGTTGGCGTCGGCCTCGCCCGACAGCAGGCTCTCCAGTTCGAGCTTGGCGGCGCGCGCCCGCAGTCCCTTGAGCTGCGCCTCGGCCTCGGCCAGGGCGGCGGCGTCGCCCTCGCCCTCGCCGAGCTCGATCAGCGTCAGGGCGTCGTCGAGCTCGCGCTCCAGGCGGCGGTAGCCTTCCAGCGCCTCCTGCAGGTGGTTGCGCTCGCGCATCAGTTTTTGCGCCGCGGCCGGATCGTTCCACAGCGCCGGCGCCTCGGCACGCGCGTTCAGCTCGTCGAGCCGCGCCTGCGCGTTGTCCCAGTCAAAGATGCCTCCTCAGCAACGCCAGCGAGGATCGGATCTCCTCGGCGACCGCTTCGATTTCTGCGCGCATGTCTGGTTTTCTCTCTCGGGTTCCGGAGCCAAGTATTTGGGCAGCGTTTCCGCGCGCGTCAATACAGCCCGCCGATGCCGGCGGGGGTGGGCGGCTCGGCCGGGCCGGTGCCGCCCGCGGCCTGGGTGCCGTAACCCTCGATGACGACGCTCTTGCCCGTGGGTTCGCTGCCCGCAGCGAACGCCTCGAGAATGACCTTGTCGTCGCCCGGCTGGGCGCGCTGGCCGGTCAGGGCATTGACCCGCACCAGCCGGATGCCTGGCGGGACGCGGAACGGGATCGCCGGCCGGTCGGCCAGGGCCGCCGCCATGAAATCGCGGAACACCGGCACCGCGACGCTGGCCCCGGTCTCCTTCTCGCCGAGGCTACGCGGCGTGTCGAAGCCGACATAGACCCCAACCGCGAGGTCCGGAGAGAAGCCGATGAACCAGGCGTCGTTGCTGTCGTTGGTCGTGCCGGTCTTGCCCGCCAGCGGCTTGCCGACCTCGCGGATGCGCACGCCGGTGCCGCGTTCCACCACGCCTTGCAGCATCGACACCATCTGATAGGCGACGCGCGCATCCACGACATGCTCGCGCAGGTCGGGAATCCGCGGCACCGCCTGGTCGTGCCAACCGTCCGCCCGGCATTCCCCGCACGGCCGGGTGTCGTGCCGGAACACGGTCGCGCCGTTGCGGTCCTGGACGCGGTCGACCAGCGTCGGATGGATGCGCCGGCCGCCGTTGACGATCATGGCGTAGGCCGTGGTCAGGCGCAGCAGCGTCGTCTCGCCGGCGCCGAGCGCCATGGACAGGGTCGGCTGCATGCGGTCGACGACGCCGAGCCGCTGGGCGATGGCGACGACCCGGTCCATGCCGATGGTCTGCGCCAGGCGCACCGTCATCAGGTTGCGCGATTTCTCGACGCCGAGGCGCATCGTGCTCGGCCCGTAGAATTCGTTGGTGTAGTTCTCCGGCTTCCATTTCGGCAGGCCGGGCCCTTGGTCGATCACGATGGGGGCGTCGAGGATGATCGTCGAAGGCGTCAGGCCGCTTTCCAGCGCCGCCAGATAGACCATTGGCTTGAACGCCGATCCGGGCTGGCGCAGCGCCTGGGTGGCGCGGTTGAACTCGCTCATCGCGTAGCTCCAGCCGCCGCTCATCGCCAGCACCCGGCCGGTATGCGGGTCGAGCGCGACCAGCGCGCCGCCGACCTCCGGAATCTGGCGCAGGGCATAGCTGCCGGCCGGGTAGGGACGGCCCTCGGCGTCCTCGCCGACCGGCTCGACGGCGACGACGTCGCCGGGGCGCAGATCGGCGCGCCGCGCGCGCAGCCAGTTCAGCTCGGCCGGCGGCACCCGCCCCTCGGCGCCGCCGAGCAGGCCGACCCGGGCCCCGTCCGACGCCACCTCCAGCACCGCCGCCAGACTCCAGTCCCGCAGGCCGGCCGGCGGCGGCACCGCCGCGAGCCGTTGCGCCCAATCGGCGTCCGGTTCGATGCGCGCCAGCGGACCGCGCCAGCCGTGCCGGCGGTCGTAGACCGTGAGCCCGTCGCGCAGCGTCCGGTCGGCGATGGCCTGCAGGCGCGGATCGAGCGTCGCGCGCACCGACAGCCCGCCCCTGTACAGCCCCGCCTCGCCGAAACGCCCGATCAGCTCGCGGCGCAGCTCCTCGGCGAAGTAGTCGGCGCTCACCGTCTGCATCGGGTCGCTCGGGCGCACCACCAACGGCTCGGCAACCGCCGCCGCCGCCTCGGCCGGATCGATGCTGCCGTCGTCGAGCATGCGGTCGATCACCCAGTCGCGGCGCGCCTTCGCCGCCGCCGCCCGGCGCAGCGGGTGATAGTTGCCCGGCGCCTTCGGCAGGGCCGCGAGATAGGCGGCCTCGGCCACCGTCAGCTCATCGAGCGACTTGTTGAAGTAGTTGAGCGCCGCCGCCGCCACGCCGTAGGAGCCGTAGCCGAGATAGATTTCGTTGAGATAGAGCTCGAGGATGCGGTCCTTGGAGAAGGCCTGCTCGATGCGCAGGGCGAGAATCGCTTCCCTGACCTTGCGCCGCAACGAAACCTCGCCGCCCAAAAGGAAGTTCTTCGCGACCTGTTGCGTGATCGTCGACGCGCCGACCGGCCGGCGCTCGGTGCCAAGATTGGCCAAGTTGACGACGGCCGCCTTGACGATGCCCGGCAGATCGATGCCCGGATGGCTGTAGAAGGTCTTGTCCTCGGCGGACAGGAAGGCGTTGACCACCCGCTTCGGGATCGCCCCTATGGGCACGAACGCCCGGTTTTCGATCGCGTATTCGGCGAGCAGGCGGCCGTCGCCCGCGTGCACCCGGGTGACGACCGGCGGATCGTAGGTCGCGAGCTGCTTATAGTCGGGCAGGTCCGCGGCATAGCGCGCGAGCAGCAGATAGCCGCCGGCCGCGCCGACGACGGCGAGCGTCAAGAACGATACAAGAACATAGATCAGAATCTTGCGCAATATCAAATCTCTCGATGCCGGCGCGGCCGCCCGACCCGCCCGCTCGGGCGCCCGAACGTCGGCGCTCAAGTCCGCCACTAAGACGAGTCTGCGTGAGAACTGTGGCCGACCTATGACCGCTTCAAGCTCTCCTGCCATGCGAAATAGGCTTCGATGGCGCGGCCGATCGATGCCCCCAACTTCCGCCGATGCTTGGCCGAGCGCAACAGGCTCTCGTCCTCGCGGCTCGACAGGTAACCGAGCTCGATCAGCACCGATGGCACGTCCGGCGCCTTGAGCACCGCGAAGCCGGCGAAGCGGTGCGTCTTGCGCAGCAGCAGCGTTTCGCGCTTCAGCTCCTTGACCACCATATCGGCGAAACGTGCCGACATGTTCTTGGTCTCGCGCTGCGCCAGGTCGATCAGGATGTTGGTGACGATCTCGTCGTTGTTGGACAGGTCGATCCCGGCGATCAGATCCGCCTTGTTCTCCTTCGCCGCCAGGGCCTCGGCCTCGGCGTCCGAAGCCTGTTCCGACAGGGTATAGACCGAGGCGCCGCGCAGCTTGCCGGAATCATGGGCGTCGGCGTGCAGCGAGACGAACAGGTCGGCCTTGCCGACGCGCGCCAATTCGATCCGATCGCGCAACCGGACGAAGACGTCGGTGTCGCGGGTCAGGATGACGCGATAGCGGCCGGTCGCCTCGAGCTGGCGCTGCAGCTCCTTGGCCATCGCCAGGGTTATCGTCTTTTCGACGCTGCCGCCGGAGCCGAGGGCGCCCGGATCGACCCCGCCGTGGCCGGCGTCGATGGCCACCACCGGGCGCGCCTCCGCCCCCGGGGCCTGCGGCTTGACCGGCGGCAGCGGCAGCGGCGGCGGCGTCACCGCGACCATCGCCGGCGAGGAGACGATCGGGCCGGATTGCAGCGCTTCGCGAAACACCGCTTCGCTCACCGGTTCGAGGTCGAGCACCAGGCGAATGGGAACCGCGCCGTCTCCGGTCAGCAGGTCGACCCGGCGCACGCGCACGGGGGCGTTGACGTCGAGAACGACACGCGAGGTGCCCACGGCGAACAGGCCGAAGCGCAGCGCCTGCACCACACCGAGGCCCGGCGGCGCCCGGTCCGCCGGCAGGTTCCAGTCCACCTCGCTCAGGTCGATGACGACCCGGTAGGGGTCGGCGAGGCTGAAGACGCGGTAGTCCAGCGCCGCCGACAGGTCGAGCACGATTCGGGTCATGCCGGGATGCAGGCCCAACCGAACGTCCAGGACCGCCGGCTTGCCATGGGCCGGCGCCGCTGCCAGCAGCAGGACAATGACGCCCGCCAGCAGCAGCCGCGCGCCACACATCTAGTGTCGTCCCAAGGTCTTAGCCACGATATACCCCCCTATATCGCCCCCGGCCCCGCCCCGCAACGGCAAACCGGGGCGGCGGCGGAATGCGGAGCGACACATTCGGCGATTGTAGAAGGCCGCGCCCGCGACTATGTTAACGAGGTCCGATTCGACGCCCTGGGCCGATCCGGCGCGACGCGCCGGGACGGTAGACGCGTTAGCGTCCCGCCCCAAGGTTTCGGTTCCGGCGTCCGCGGCGAGGAATCGCCGGGCGCCGTTCGACGAGTTGACATGACACACGACTGGTTCACATCCAACAGTTTCGCGCCGCCGCCCGCCGTTCCCGCGGGCGACGCCGGTCGCGCAGCGGAGCAATTACGTAATGACGAAACACATGTTGATCGACGCCACCCACCTGGAAGAGACCCGGGTGGCCGTGGTGGACGGCAAAAAACTGGAAGAATTCGACTTCGAGACGGCGAGCAAGAGGCAGCTTAAGGGCAACATATACCTCGCCAAGGTCGTCCGCGTCGAGCCGTCGCTCCAGGCGGCGTTCGTCGAATACGGCGGCAACCGCCACGGCTTCCTCGCCTTCAACGAGATTCACCCCGACTACTACCGCATCCCCGTCGCCGACCGCGAGGCCCTGCTGGCCGAGGACGCGGCCTTCAGCGCTTCGGAGGAGGACGCTCTGAACGCGGTCGCGGGCGCCGAGGACGCCGCCGCGCCGGCCGCGACCGAGTCGGGCGACGGCGCGGCCGCGGGCGAAGCCTCGGCGGAAGATGGCGCACCGGCCGAGGCCGACGGCGTGGACGGTGGATCGCCGCCGCCATCGGGCGACGCCACCGGCGAGGCGCCGGCCGAACCGACCGCAACCGTGGAGACCATCGGCGGCGACGAGGTCGAGGAAGCGCGGCGCCGACGGGCGCGGCCGGCCCGGCGTTACAAGATCCAGGAGGTCATCAAGCGCCGCCAGATCCTGCTCATCCAGGTCACCAAGGAGGAGCGCGGCACCAAGGGGGCGGCGATCACGACGTATCTGTCGCTCGCCGGGCGCTATTGCGTCCTGATGCCGAACACGGCGCGCGGCGGCGGCGTCTCGCGCAAGATCACCAGCGTCGGCGACCGCAAGCGCCTCAAGGGCATCGTCGAGGAGATGGATATCCCCGACGGCATGGCCGTGATCGTGCGCACCGCCGGCAGCGAGCGCAGCAAGGCCGAGGTGCGCCGCGATTTCGAATACCTCCTGCGCCTGTGGAACGAAATTCGCGAATTGACGCTGCAATCCTCGGCGCCGGCGCTGATCTACGAGGAAGCCAACCTGATCAAGCGGTCGATCCGCGACCTCTACGGCCGCGACATCGAGGACATCACGGTCGAGGGCGAGGAAGGCTACAAGGCAGCCAAGGCGTTCATGCGCACCCTGATGCCGAGCCACGCCAAGCGGGTCCAGTTGTACAAGGACGGCGCCGTCCCGCTGTTTCAGCGCCACCAGATCGAATCGCAGATCGACGCCATCCATAACCCGGTCGTCCAGCTGCCGGCGGGCGGCTACATCGTCCTCGACTCCACCGAGGCGCTGGTCGCCATCGACGTGAATTCGGGCCGCGCGACGCGCGAGCGCAATATCGAGGAAACGGCGCTCCGGACCAATCTCGAGGCAGCCGACGAGGTCGCCCGGCAATTGCGCCTGCGCGACCTCGCCGGTCTCATCGTCATCGATTACATCGACATGGAGGAATCGCGGCACAACGCCCAGGTCGAGCGTCGTCTCAAGGAGGCGATGCGCCACGACCGGGCGCGCATCCAGCTCGGCCGCATCAGCCCGTTCGGATTGCTCGAGTTGTCGCGCCAGCGGCTGCGCCCAAGCCTGTTCGAGGCGAGCATGGAGGCCTGCCGCCATTGCCACGGCACCGGCCACATCCGCTCCACCGAGTCGACGGCGTTGCACGTCCTGCGCGCGATCGAGGAGGAGGACGTCCGCAACCGCAGCGCCGGGATCACCGTCACCGTCCCGACGGCGGTGGCACTGTACATCCTCAACCAGAAACGGACCCGGCTCGTCGAGATCGAGCTGCGCCACGGCATGCGCGTCTTCCTGGCCAGCGACGATTCCCTGATCCCGCCCGAATTCCGCCTCGAACGCCACAAGACCCTGGCGCCCGGCGAGGAGGTGCGGATTCCCGTCCGGCAGATCAGCGCGCCGGCCGCCGACGAAACTGCCGGCGCCGATGCGGACGCGGAAACGGACGCGGAAGCGGAAGCGGAAGCGAACGCCGAAGCCGACGCCGAGGCGGAGGCGGCGGCACCGTCGAGCGTCGCTACGGCCGAGGAAAAGCCCGCCGGCCGGCGTCGCGTGCGTCGCCGGCGGCGGCGCGGCGATGAGGAGCGGCCCGCCACGGGTGCCGAGATTCGCACGACCGCCGAGGCCCCGGAGCGGGTCGGCGAACCGATCGCCGACGTCGCGGCGGGCGAGGCCGGTGGGGCGCCGGCGCCGGGCGGGACTAGCGAAGAGCCGCGGCGGCGGCGGCGGCGCGGCAAACGCGGCGGACGCCGCCGGGCGCGCGACGGCGAGCGCATGGACGATGCCGTCGCCCCGGCGAGCGAGAACACGGATGCATCGGCATCGGACATGACGATGGCCGAGACGCCGCACGCCGCGGCAGCGGAATCGGCGAGGGCGACGGACGAAGATGCGATCGCCGCCACGGCCGAAACGGGCTCGGCGGAAGAGCGCGAGCCGACGCGCCGGCATCGCGTGCGCCGGCCCAGGCCCGCCCCTGCCGCGGCCGAGACCGGCCCCGAGCCGGCTCTGGCGGCGGCGGCGGACCGCGAGCGGCCGCCGTCCGAACCGCGGCATCGCGAGCCGGCCGAAGGCGCGGCGCCGGCGGGACGGGGCGGGAACGGGGCGGTGCGCGGCGATGTGGCGCCGGAGCCGGCGGAAACCTCGAATATCTCGGCCGGCGGCGAAACCCGCCGTGGCTGGTGGCGACGGCTGGTCGAATAGGTCAGCGGCGCCAGGCGCGGAGGCGGCGCGCCGCCTCGGCGATATCGGCGGTCGAGCCGGCGAACGAGAAACGGAGAAAGCGGTGCCCCCGATCGGGATCGAAGTCCCGGCCCGGGGTTGCCGCGACCCCGGTCTCCGCCAGCATGCGCCGGCAGAAGACGTCGCTGTCGTTGGTCAGCCGCGCCACGTCGGCGTACAGATAAAAGGCGCCGTCCGCCGGGGTCACCCGATCGAAGCCGGCCTTGGGCAATTCGTTCAGCAACAGGTCGCGGTTGCGCGCATAGCGCCGGACGTTGGCGTCGAGCTCCTCGCGGCAGTCGAACGCCGCCTCGGCGGCGAATTGCGGCAGGCTCGGGGGCGATATGAACAGATTCTGGGCGAGGCTTTCGAAGGCGCGCAACAGGCTTTCGGGCGCAACCATCCAGCCGAGCCGCCAACCGGTCATGGCGTAATATTTCGAGAAGCTGTTGACGACGATGGCCTCGTCGTCAAGGGAAGCGGCCGTAACCGGATGCTCGCCGAAGGTGATCCCGTGGTAGATTTCGTCGGAGACGACGCGCAGGCCGCGCGCCCTGGCATGACCGACGATGCGCTCGAATTCGTCGGCGCGCAGCATGGTGCCGGCGGGGTTGGACGGGCTGGCGACGATCAGGCCGTCGAGCGGACCCTCGACGGCTTCGAGCAGCGCCACGGTCGGCTGGAACCGGCTTTCGGGCCCGGCCGGCAGGGCGACCGGCTCGAGACCGAGGGCGAGAAGGATGTTGCGATAGGCCGGATAGCAGGGTGTCGCCAGCGCCACCCGGTCGCCGGGTTCGAAGGCGGCGAGGAAGGCGAGCAGGAAGGCGCCCGAGGACCCGGTGGTCATGACGACGCGCGCCGGGTCCACGGCAACGCCGTAGAAGTCCCGGTAATGGCGCGCGATCCGTTGGCGCAACGCCGAGCGGCCGAGCGCCTCGGTATAACCGAGCTGTTCGCGGTCGAGCGCCTGTTTCGCCGCCTCGACGACCGCGCGCGGCGCGCCCGTGCTGGGTTGGCCGATCTCGAGATGCAGCACGCTTTCGCCGGCAGCGGCGCGGGCGTTGGCGGCGCGCAGCACCTCCATGGCGTAGAACGGCGGTACCGATCCGCGCTTGGCGACCTTGAGGACCACCGGCCGGCGCCTCACTCGGCCAGCAGGGTCGCGAGGCCGCTGCCGCGCGGGTCGGACTGCGCCTGGCACGACCGCGGACTGCGCGGCAGCGCGTCGGCGCACCAGATGGCGTTGACGCGGCCGAGGATCCCCGTCTCGCGCAGGCGGTGCCCGCGGCGGGCAAGAGCGGCCAAGATCGCCGGCGCCGCGTCCGCTTCGTGGAACACGACGTCGGGCACGCCGTTGTGGTGCAGCCGCGGCGCCCGCAGCGCGGCTTCCAGCGGTTCGCCGGCAACAACCGCGCGCAGGAACACGGCGATCAGCGCGGTCGGCGCGGCCGGCCCGCCGGAGCCGGCGGCGGCGTAGTAGAACTCGCCGGTCGGCGCATTGGCCATGATCATGGGGCCGAGCGAGAGGGCATCCACCCCCAGCTCGTCCGGCGCCGGCGCCAGCAGGATGCCGGTGCCCGGCGCCATGCGGCCGCTGCCGAACAGAGTGTTCAACGTGACGTTGCAGGCGACCGCGCCGCCGTCGGCATCGGCGACGACGAAGCCGGCGGCCCAGGGATTTTCCGGCCGCGCGATCGGCGGCGGCTCGAACGCCGTCGGCGGCGTCGCCCGGGCGTCGTCGTAGCTCTGCATCAGCCGCCCGGCATGCGCGGGCGAGACCAGGTCGGCCCAAGGCTCGGCGCTGGCGCCGTCGAGCAACATCCAGCGCGACCGCTCGGCGAAGGCGCGCTTCGCGGCCTCGACCAGCAGATGCGGCCACGGCTCGGCCGCGACGTCGGCGAAGCGGGGCGATTCGGCCATCATGGCGAAGAGCTGCGCCGCGACCAGGCCGCCGGCGGCCGGCGGCGGCGCGAAATGCACGCTGTGGTTGCCGAACGCGACCTCGACCGTTTCGCGGAGCTCGGGCATCACGGCGCGCAGCGCCTCGACCGTCAGCGGGACGCCGATCGAGCGCGCCGCCTCGGCCAGGGTCTGCGCCAGCGGTCCCGCATAGAATACGCCCGCGCCTTTCTGGCGGATTTGCCCCAGCGTCGTCGCCAGCTCGACTTGGCGCAGCCCGTCGCCTTCGTCGAGCAGACGACCGTCGGTCCCGGCGAAGATCCGGCGCGTCTGCGGATCGACCAGCAGCTTGCCCTCGGCCGTGGCCAGATCGCGGGCCAGCGCCCGGCTGACCGGTGTCCCGAAGCGGGCCAGCCGTTCCGCCGGGATGACCAGCTCGGCCCAGGCCAGGCGGCCGTAGCGGGCGTGCAGCAGCGCCATGCCGCGGACGTTGCCGGGCAGCGCGACGCCGCCCCCGGGCGCGGCCCGCGGCAGAAAGTCGATGGCGACGGTGCGCTTCGCCGCGCGGTCATGGACCACGCACACGCCGCCGCCGCCGAGTCCGGCCGTCGAGGGCATGGTCACCGCCAGGGTGAAATACAGGGCGACGGCGGCGTCGGCGGCGCTGCCGCCGGCGCCCAGGATGTCGCGGGCGGTCAGCACCGCGCGCGGCTCGTCCGCCGCCGCCGCGCCGGCGAACCCCTCGACGCTGCCGATCGTCCCGGGGGGCGCCGCCGCTTGGCACGCGGCCAGCGCGGTCGCCAGGAACGCCGCCGGCAGCCGTTGAAACCGTCGTCCCCGATCCCCAGGTAACGTGCCGCACCCCAGGATCCGAGACTTGCGTAAGCTCATCGCCGCCCTCGCCATCGTTGCCCTGTTGGCCGCCGCGCCGATCGCGCCGGCGGACGCGCAAGCCAAGCCGCGCGGTTTCATCCGTGACGCCGAGATCGAAACTACCATCCGCGCCTATGCCACGCCACTGTTCGCCGCCGCCGGGCTCGATCCGCAGTCGGTCAGGGTCTATTTGGTTAACGACGACACGCTGAATGCCTTCGTCGCCGGCGGCATGAACCTGTTCATCTACACCGGCCTCCTGATGCGCAGCGAGAGCGCGAACCAGCTTATCGGCGTCATCGCCCATGAGACCGGCCACATCGCCGGCGGGCACCTGGCCCGGACGCAGGAGGCCCTGGAGAACGCCACGGCCGAATCGATCCTCGCCTTTGTGCTCGGCATCGGCGCGGCGATCGCGACCGGCGACAGCGGCGCCGGCGCCGCGGTCATCGCCGGCGGCCAGTCGATCGCCCAGAGGTCGCTGCTGCAGTACAGTCGCACCCAGGAATCGGCCGCCGACCAGGCCGCCCTGTCCTATCTCGACCGCACCGCGCAGTCGGCCCGCGGGATGCTTGAGTTCCTGGAAGTCCTGGGCGGCCAGGAGCTGCTGCTGTCGAACCAGCAGGACCCCTATTTGCGCACGCATCCGCTGAGCAGAGACCGCGTCGACACGGTGCGCAATTACGTCTCCGGTTCGCCTTATGCCGACGCGGTGGAGCCTCCCGAATTCGTCGTGGCGCACGCTCGGATGCGGGCGAAGCTCGTCGGTTTCCTGCGCCCGCTCGGGCGCGTACTCCAGCAGTACCCGGAAAGCGACAACAGCCTTGAAGGCCGCTACGCCCGCGCCATCGCCTACTATCGCGCCGCCGATCTGAAGCGGGCGCTGCCGATGGTCGACGGCTTGATCTCCGAGCGTCCCGACGATCCGTTTTTCCACGAGCTCAAGGGCCAGATCCTGTTCGAGAACGGCCGCGCCCGGGAGGCGCTGCCGTATTACGAGGCGGCGGTGCGGCTGCAACCGGACGCGCCCCTGCTGCGCCAGGGCCTGGCGCAGGTCCAGCTCGAAAGCGGCGACCCGGAGCTCAACCGGGCGGCCCTCGCACAGCTCGACGAGGTGGTGCGGATCGAGCCGCACAACGCCGGCGCCTGGCGCCTGCTCAGCATCGCCTACGGCCGCGACGGGCAGCTCGGCATGACCGCCCTCGCCCTCGCCGAATCCGCCGGCGCGCGCGGCGATACCAAGGAGGCGCGCCAACAGGCCGACCGCGCCCTCAAGCTGTTGCCCGAGAATTCGCCGGCCTGGCTGCGCGCCCAGGACATTTTCAACGCCGCCTCGCGGGACGACGACTGAGCGCACCCGACCGCTGGCTCGACGTGGATTTCGCGGCCCCGTCGGCGCGGT
>JBBECF010000113.1:0-23984 GCA_040881945.1 Dongiaceae bacterium
GATGTAATGCCCTTCGGTCTCTGGATCCGAACAAAGGCGTAACGTGTAGACGACTCGATCAAGATCGTATCGGCCGTACTGCACGCCCGCGTGGTACGCGTCACGCAGCAGGTAATCCATCCTGTCGGCATCCATCCGACCAGACACCAAGTCCTTCCACACCAGCACACCTGCTGTCGGCGCCGGCACAGCGAAGATATCGAGGATGTCTTTGATGTGGATGCCGTTGGCCTTGGCCTGCCGATGGTTCTCGATCAAGTCCGCGAGACCGCGCGTGAGTGCGGCCATCGTGTAATCCTCATGCACATGGCGATCTTCGCTGCCAAGCTAGAGAGGTAGCAACTCCTCGGCAGCGTGCGAGAATGGGCCGTGCCCGAGATCGTGCAGCAGTGCTGCCAGTCGAATGATTCGCCTTTGGCGGCCAAGGCTGTCATCACCGTACCCGTAGTCGCCACTGCATAAGATATCCTTGCTCCGTCGCTCCAACGCATCGAACAATCGCGACGCGACGTGCATGACGCCAAGGGAGTGCTCGAAGCGGGAGTGCGTCGCTCCCGGATAGACCATATCCGTCCAGGCAAGCTGGCGAATCCTACGGAGGCGCTGAAATACCGGTTGGTTGATCACGTCCCATTCGAGCCGATTCAGCCGAATGAACCCGTGAACAGGGTCCCGGATTTCGTAGGGTTCTGATGTTTCTGGCAAGCCGCAATCCTCGGCAACGCCTAGCTTGCATTATGTTCACGATTTGTGCTAAACGCAAGACGCTAGATGTTGTGGAACGAATATCATGAGCCACAATTTGTAGCAACCGCCGTGGCTGTTTCCGAACGAATTAGATAGGAACGAGACGTTATTCGCCTTGCGATACGAGCCCATCGTAAGTGCAAGAGTTTCTCGCGCTTCGACGCCACACGGCGATGTCAGCATCGACCGACGTGGTGTAAACCGGTGCCGGCGGCGGGGGCGGCGGGCGTGAATGCCCGCATACATGAAGCCCTCCGCCGCGCCATGGAACAAAAATCAGTTCCATCCGTGGCGCAGTAATTTGGGCCGGGATATCACGCCTCGGACGTCGATCCGTCTTCGGCGGCGGGGTCGCCGGGCGCTTTCCTGGCGCGCGGCCCTTGTCGGCCGGCCGCCGCCTCGAGCGCGGCGACGCGCGCCACCAGCGCCTCCTGCTCGGCGCGGGCGCGCGCCGCCATCGCCTTCACCGCCTCGAATTCCTCGCGTTCGACCAGGTCCATGCCACGCAGCAACCCTTCGACCCGGTCGCGCAACCGGGCCTCGATCTCCTGGCGCAGGCCGGCGAGGCCCTCGACGGCGCCGGCGGCGACCCGGGCCAAGTCGTCGAGCAGGCGGTTCTCGGTTTGCATGGCGAAGACTCCTTCAGCGGCCTTGCGGCCCGGGAAAATTATGGATGCCGTGGGCAGCAATGCAACAATGGCCTATCCCCCGGCGTCCGGCACCGCAATATCTCGATGACGACGGTGGGCAGCGCGCGGCCGCCGGGCCGCCGACCTCAGTAACGATCGGTCGATTTCACGAAGGCGTGGACCATCCACACGTCGTCGGGCGACATCCGGGTACCGAAAGCCGGCATCAGCGTGCCCTTGCGCCCGTTGATGACGGTTTCCAGGAATCGCTCGTCGCTGATCTTGCTCGCGAACAGGTTGGGGCCGCGCGCGCCGGCGCTGCCGTGGCACAGCACGCAGCGCCCGCGATAGATCGCCTTGCCGGCGGCAATCGCCTCCGGCTGCCCGAGCAAGGGGTTGGCGGTCTCATTGGCCGCCGCCGCCGCTGCCGCCAGCGCCGCGGCGACGAGCGCGACGGGAACGACGCTGCGCGGCCGGGGCCGGCCTCGCATCGTCGCTACCGCCGCGCCGCCGATCGCCGCTTAGGGCTTGAAGGTGGGCAGCATGGTGTCGATGACCTGCTGGCTGTACCCGGGGCTGTCCTGGAGCGCGCCGTCGATCGAGAAGACCCACAGCATGCCGCCCTTGGGCGCCGTGTAATAGAAACCCGGATCGCCGCCCAGGCCGGACAGGATGGCCACATACTGCTTGCCGTCGAGTTCGTAGGTGATCGGCGAGGCGTTGATGCCCGACCCGGTCTGGAACTTCCACAGCTCCTTGCCGGTCTTGGCATCGAGCGCCATGAAGAAGCCGCGCTGGTCGCCGGTGAAGACCAAGCCGCTCTTGGTCGCGAGCAGCCCGGCGAACAGGGGCAGCTGGCTCGACATTTCCCACACCCATTTCTTGTTGGCGACGTCGAAGGCCTTGACGCGGCCGATCGTGTCGCCGACCCGATACATCTGGTAGTCCATGCCCATGTACAGATCGCCCGGCTTGTAGACGACCTTGTCCTTCTCCCAGCCGGTCAGGCCCATGGCCCACTGGTTGGTGGCGACGAAGAAATAGCCGAGCTCCGGGTTATAGGCCGGCGGGAACCAGTTGGTGCCGCCCTCCAGGCCGGGAACGATGGGCTCGACCCGCTTGCCGTCGCTCTTCGGCTTCTTCGCGTCGTTGATGGCGGGGCGCCCGGTCGCCGGGTCGAGGCCGGTCGTCCAGTTGATGCCGTCGACCGTGGGCACGGCATAGATGAACTTGCCGTTGGTCCGGTCGAGGACATAGAGGAACCCGTTGCGGTTGGACTGGACCGCCGCCTTGACCGGTTTGCCGTCGATGGTCACGTCGACGAGTATCGGCGTGTTCACGCCGTCATAGTCCCAGGAATCGTTGGGCGTGTACTGGAAGCCCCATTTGATCTTGCCGGTTGCCGGGTCGAGGGCGAGCAGGGAATCGGTCCACAGATTGTCGCCCGGCCGCATGTCGCCGGCCCAGGGGCCCGGGTTGCCGACGCCCCAGAAGAGCGTGTCGGTCTCGGCGTCGTAGGCGCCGGTGAGCCAAGTCGGGCCGCCGCCGGTCTTCCACATCTCGCCCGGCCAGGTGTCGTTGCCAGGCTCGCCCGGCGCCGGAACGGTGTAGCTCGTCCACAGCGGCGCGCCGGTCTTCGCGTCGTACGCCTTGACGTAGCCGCGGACGCCGTATTCGCCGCCGGAGACGCCGACGAAGACCCGGTCGCCGACCACGAGCGGCGCGTGGTTGGCGGTCTTGCCTTCCGTCCACTCGTCGATTTTCTGTTCCCAGGCCACCGTACCGTCGGCGCGGTTGAGGGCGACCAGCTTGGCGTCCAACCGGGTCAGGTACACGAGCTCGTCGCGCAGCGCCACGCCGCGGTGAATCGGTCCGCAGCACAGCATGGCCGTGAGGCCCTCCTCATATTCGGGCTCGTAAGTCCATTTGGTGACGCCGGTGCGCGCGTCTACCGCGAAGACGCGGCCGTAATCGGCGGAGAAGTACATCACCCCGTCGCGAACCAAGGGCGTCGCCTCCAGCCCGCCGAGCTTGCCGCCGGTGGACAGCGCCCAGACCGGGCGGAGGCCGCCCACATTTTCCGGCGTGATCCGATCGAGCGGACTGAATCGCTGGTTGCGGTAGTCGCGCCCGTAGGTCAGCCACTCCGCGGCGTTGCCCTGAGCGTTGAGCAGGTCATCGGCGGTGACCGGACCGGCCCCGGCCGGCGCGGCCCACAGAAGACCCACGGCGGCGGCCGCCGCCGCGGCGCGTGTCGCGAAATTCGTCATAAGACTCCTCCCTGAATTGGCGGGTTGCCAGTCGCCGCCGCGCTTGGGCGGCCCTCCCAACGACGGGGCCCGCTCGCGTTCAGCGCCCCGGGGCCGCAGCAGCGGCGGCCCGCACGCGCCGCGGCCATGTAACCGCCGCGGTCTTCGCGGCGTCAAGCGGTTTCTGGCGCCGCGGCGCGGCCGCGGGTTAGCGTCCCGCTCCAGCGATTCGCTTCGAATTTTCGGGACCCGCCGCTTCGGCATCGGTGGCGGCGCGCGTCGGCAGGTGGCAAGTGACGCGGGTACCGGCGCCCGGCGTCGAGTCGAGCTCGACCCGCCCGCCATGCAGCTCGATCAGGCTCTTGACCAAGGCAAGCCCGAGCCCGGCGCCGCTCTGGCGGACCTGGCCGCCGACGCGGGCGAATTTGCCGAACACCGCCGCCTGGTCCGCCGCCGGGATGCCGATCCCGGTGTCGGTCACGGAAATCAGCAGCTCGTCGTCGCCGCGCCGCGCCGAGACGGTGACGCGGCCGCCCTCGGGCGTGAACTTGATGGCATTGCTGATGAGATTGTAAACGGCCTGCTTCAGGCGTCGCTCGTCGGCCGGCACGGTGCCGATATCGGCGGGGCAGTCGACCTCCAGGGCCAGCTCGCGGTTGCGCGCGCGTTCGCCGGCCAAGGCCTTGAGGGCGGCCAGCACGCTCTTCACATCGACCGGGAGGAGGTCGATCTGCATGTAGCCAGCGTCGATGGTGGCGATGTCGAGGATGTCGTTGATCAGCGACAGCAGGCGCTGCGAAGCCTCGACGATGCCACGGCTGTATTCGACCTGGCGCTCGTTGAGCGGGCCGAAATACTGCAAATCGAGGATCTCGGCGAAGCCGATGATGGCGTTCAGGGGCGTGCGCAGTTCGTACGAGACGTTGGCGATGAACTCGGACTTCAGGAGATCGGCGGTTTCCAGCGCGGCGTTGCGCTCGCGCAGCGCTTGTTGGACGCGGAAGCTGTCGGTCACGTCGAGATAGGTGAACAGGCAACCGCCGTCGGGCAACGGCACCGTGGCGTAATCCAGCACCGTGCCGTCGGGGCGCTCGAGCCGGCCGCTGCGCCCGGTGCGGTCGGCGACCCGGGCGACGATCTCGTCGCGCACGGCCTCCCAGTCGTCGGCGGCGCCGTACAGGTGGCGGGTGCGCTCGACGACCGCCGCCAAATGCGGCTGATTCTCGAGGTCCGCCGGCGACAACCCCCAGATGCGCGCGAAGGCCGGGTTGCTCAGCTTCAGGCGCCCGTCGCCGCCATAGACCGCGATGCCCTCGTACAGGTTGTCCAGGGTGTCGCGCTGCACCTCGATCAGCGTGTTGTATTTGCGCTCCAGCTCGAGACGCGCGGTGACGTCCTCGAAGGTCATGACGATGCCGCCGAACGGGTGCGGCGCCGCCACCAGCCGCAGCGTCATCCCGTCCGGCAGGTGGATGAGCTCCTCGAGCGGCGCGATCACGCCCATCAACTGGCGCACGCGGTCGCGCTTGTAGGCGGGGAAGTCGGCGAACTCGGGCAGGCGGCGGCGCTCGCGCAGGGTCTCCAGCACCTCGGCCATGGTCGGCTCGCCGTTGAGGAAACCCTCGTCGAGGCCGAACAGATCGAGATAGGCGTTGTTGAAGAACTTGACGCGTTGGTCGGGGCCGAAAATGACGATGCCGGTGCCGAGATGGCCCAGCACCTCGGCATGGGCCGAGACATGGCGGGCCAGCTCCGACTGGACGTCCTCGAGGTCGGTCATGTCGAGCGCATAGCCGACCAGCCCGCCGTCGGCGAGCGGCTGCTCGACGAAGTCGAACAGGCGGCGGTCGCCGCCGATGACGACGTGCCGGCTCTCCGACTGGGCGACGCCCAGGTCGCGCGCGCGCCGCGCCACCGCCTTGCCGGCCTCGGCGAGGGCGCCGCCGGCGATCTCGATCTGGCGCGCCACCGCCTCGTCGGGCGCGGCGTCGACGGCGCGGGCATAGGCGGCGTTGCAATAGGCGAGCGCGAGATCGCCGTCGCGGGCCCACACCGGCCAGGGCAGGCTGTCCAGTCGCGCCGCCAGGTCCCGGCGC
This sequence comes from Dongiaceae bacterium, assembly GCA_040881945.1. Lineage (GTDB taxonomy): Bacteria > Pseudomonadota > Alphaproteobacteria > Dongiales > Dongiaceae > JBBECF01. The sequence continues at coordinate 5,722 of JBBECF010000113.1, forward strand.
CGGCGCTCCGCCTCGGCCAGGGCGGCCGTCGGCGCGGTCACGTCGCGGAACCGCAGCACGGCACCCGGAACGCCGCCGCCGGCCCGCCGCCCGCTCACCTGTACCGCGCGCTCGTCGGCGGCGAGACCAAGGGTCAGGTCGAAGGCCTGGCCGCCGCCGCGCAGCCGCGCCAGGGCGTCGCGCAGCGCATCGGCGTCGGCCGCCCGGAAACACTCGGCGATGCGATCCTCGTCGAAACCGCGCCCGGGGCGGAGGCCGACGATCCCGCCCAGCCCGGCCGACGTCCGGGGCGCCGCGCCCGGTTTCGACCAGACCACGAAGCCGTCCGGCACGGCGTCGAGTGCATCGGCGAGCCCTTGCGCCTCGGCGGCCCGCGCATCGCGCTCGCCGAGGGCCGCGTGCAGCCGACGCCGGGCGTGCACGGCCGCCGCCACGGCGGCCGCGGCGACAAGGACGAGCGCGACCGACCAGAGCAGAAAGACCAGGGACGGATCGCCCAGCGCGGGCGACGATTGAGCGAAAGCGACGCCTGGCGACGCGCCGAGCCCGGCCGCCGTAGCGTAAATCCAAAAATCAGTTCGGTAGCGCGCTATCCCGACCACCGCACCGCCAGCCGCGCCACGCCTCGTCCTTGCACTCTACGTCCGATTCACGGCGCAAGACAAGAGCGCGGCCGCTTGGCTGCCGGGCGTCAATACCTGTAGCGTTCGGGCTTGAACGGGCCGTCGCGGCCGACGCCGATATAGCCGGCCTGGGTCTCGGTCAGACGAGTGAGCCTGGCGCCGACCTTGTCGAGGTGGAGCGCGGCCACCTTTTCGTCGAGGTGCTTCGGCAGCACATAGACGTTGCGCTCGTACTTGGCATGGTTGGTCCACAGCTCGATCTGCGCCAGCACCTGGTTGGTGAAGGACGCGCTCATCACGAAGCTGGGATGGCCGGACGCGCAGCCGAGGTTGACCAGCCGGCCCTTGGCCAGCACGATCAGCCGCTTGCCGTCGGGGAACACGACCTCGTCGACCTGCGGCTTGACCTCTTCCCACTTGAAATTGGCCAGCGCCGCGATCTGGATCTCGCTGTCGAAGTGGCCGATGTTGCAGACGATGGCCCGGTCCTTCATCGCCCGCATGTGCTCGAGCGTGATGACGTCGATGTTGCCGGTGGCGGTGACGAAGATGTCGCCGACCGGCGCGACATCTTCCATGGTCGCGACCTCGTAGCCTTCCATCGCCGCCTGAAGCGCGCAGATCGGGTCGATCTCGGTGACGACGACGCGCGCGCCCTGGCCGCGCAACGAGGCGGCGCTGCCCTTGCCGACATCGCCGTAGCCGCAGACCACGCCGATCTTGCCGGCGAGCATCACGCCGGTCGCCCGCTTGATCCCGTCGACCAGGCTCTCGCGCACGCCGTACAGGTTGTCGAACTTCGACTTGGTCACCGAATCGTTGACGTTGATCGCCGGCACCAGCAGCGTTCCCTTGCGCGCCATCTCATAGAGGCGATGGACGCCGGTGGTCGTCTCTTCGGAGACGCCGCGCACCTGCTTCATCAGGGCCGCATGCTTGTCGTGCATGACGGCGGTGAGGTCGCCGCCGTCGTCGAGCAGCAGGTTCGGGTGCCAGCCGCCGGGGCCGCCGATGGTCGCTTCGATGCACCACCAGAACTCGTCCTCGGTCAGGCCCTTCCAGGCGAACACCGGGATGCCGGCGGCGGCGATCGCGGCGGCCGCGTGGTCCTGGGTCGAGAAGATGTTGCACGAGCTCCAGCGAATCTCGGCGCCGAGCTCGATCAGGGTCTCGATCAACACCGCGGTCTGGATCGTCATGTGCAGGCAGCCCGCGATGCGCGCGCCTTTGAGCGGCTTCTTGGCGCCGAACTCCCGGCGCAGCGCCATCAGCCCGGGCATCTCGGTCTCGGCGATGGCGATCTCGCGCCGGCCCCACGCGGCCTGCGCTATGTCGGCGACCTTGTAGTCGGTGGATGAACCCATCTCGATCTCCTTGCCGGCGGCCGTATAGCAGCCGGACCGACCCTCGGCAAGGTCCGCCCCGCCGGTTCCAGAAAAAAAGGGGACAGTCCCCTTTTCTACGGCGCTAGACCTCATAAATCCTGAGACGCAAAAGGGGACTGTCCCCTTTTAGCTCCGCTGGCGGTATTTGCAGGTTTGTCCCGGCATGCCGGCGTGGTAGCGTCGCGCTATGCCGCGCAGCGCCAGACCAGCCGTTGGGGGCATGTGCGTCCACGTCGTCAATCGCGGCAACCACCGCGACGAGGTTTTCCGCAAGCGCGGGGACTACGAAGCCTTCCTGATGCTCATGGCGGAAGCCTGTCAACGCTTGCCCATGCGAATCCTGGCCTATTGCCTGATGCCCAACCATTTTCACCTGGTCCTTTGGCCGTTCGGCGATGCCGACCTGGGCCGGTGGATGCAGTGGCTGATGACCGCCCATGTGCGCCGCTATCATCGACACTACGGCACGGACGGTCATGTCTGGCAGGGGCGGTTCAAGGCGTTTCCCATTCAGCAGGATGCGCATCTGCTGACCGTGCTTCGTTACGTCGAGAGAAATCCGTTGCGCGCGAAGCTGGTGGCGCGCGCCGAGGACTGGCCTTGGTCGAGCCTCGCAACATGGAGCCGGGGACGGCCGCCCGAGTTTTTCGCACCCGCCCCCCTCGACCGGCCGGCCGACTGGCTCGGGCACGTCAACGAACCCGATGATCGCACGGAGCTGGCGGCATTGCGCCGGTGCGCCAACCGGGGAACGCCCTGGGGGAACCGGCACTGGGTTGCCGACGTTGCGAGCCGACTCGGCCTGCAGCCGACGCTGCGGGATCGCGGCCGGCCGCGCCGAGATCGGGCTCCCGTTCCCGACTGACGCAAAAGACAAGAAAAGGGGACAGTCCCCTTTTCCGTCAAAAAAACTTAGGGAAAACATGGCGTATAAAAGGGGACTGTCCCCTTTTCCCTAGTGCATCGGCCGCATTCAGGCGAGCGCGTTGAAATCGTCGAGCAGGGTGGCGATGCGCCCCGAATCGGACTGGTCCATGATCACCCGGGCGCAGCGCGTCGCCGCCAGGAAATCGAGGCCGCGGATGCGCTGCTTGACGCGCGGCAGGGCGGTCGCCGCCATCGACAGCTCGCGGATGCCGAGGCCGAGCAGCAGCGGCGCATAGCGCGGGTCGCCGGCGATTTCGCCGCACACGCCGACCGGGATGCGCGCGCGCAGCGCCGCCTCGGTGGCGAACTGGATGAGGCGCAACACGGCCGGGTGCAGCGGGTTGTAGAGATGCGCGACCTGCTCGTCGCCGCGGTCGATGGCGAGCGTGTACATCGTCAGGTCGTTGGTCCCGATGGCGAAGAAATCGGCGACCTGGGCGAGCGCGTCGGCGGCGAGCGCGGCCCCCGGCACCTCGATCATGACGCCAAGCGGCGGCAGCGGGTCGGCGATGCGCACGCCGCGCCGCGTCAGCCGGCGGGCGACCGCGCGCTGGATCTCGCGCACCTGGCGGATCTCGCCGACGGTCGAAATCATCGGCAGCAGGGTGCGCAGCGGCCCGTGCGCCCCGGCGCGCAGGATGGCGGCGAGTTGCGTCTCGAGCAGCGGCCGCACCTTGAGCGACAGCCGGATGGCGCGCAGGCCGAGCGCCGGATTGGCGCCGGCGCTCTGATGCCCGCCGAGCGGCCCGGCGAGCTTGTCGCCGCCGATGTCGAGCGTGCGCACGGTCATGACGCGACCGCCCAGCCCCTCGACCAGCCCGCGCAGCGTCTCGTACTGCTCGTCCTCGCCGGGCAGGTCGTCGCGATTCATGTAGAGAAACTCGGTGCGCAGCAGGCCGACGCCCTCGGCGCCGGCGGCGAGCACCGCGTCGAGCTCGCGCGGCAGCTCGATGTTGGCGTCGAGTTGGATGCGCGTGCCGTCGCGCGTGACCGCCGGCAGGTCCTTGAGGCGCGTAAGCTGTCGGCGCTCGCGCTCGCGCTCCCCCTGGCGGCGCCTGTATTCGGCCAGGGTCGCCGGCGACGGATGGGCGACGATGCGTCCGGCGCTGCCGTCGACGATCAGCATGTCGCCGCTCTTGATCGCGCCGATCAGGCCGGCGACGCCGACCACCGCCGGCAGGCCCAGCGAGCGCGCCATGATCGCGGTATGACTCTCGGCGCCGCCGAGCACGGTGGCAAAGCCGGCGACCACCCGCGGGTCCATCAACGCCGTGTCGGCCGGGGTCATCTCCTCGGCGATGATGACGCTGCCGGCCGGCAGGTTCGAAAACGCCTGATAGGGCGTTTGGGTCAGGTTGCGGATCAGCCGGCCGCCGACCTCGCGGATGTCCTCGGCGCGCGCCGCCAGATAGGCGTCGTCGAGCGCGGCGAAGTCCTGCGCCACGGCTGAGATTTCGAGTTGCACGGCGGCCTCGGCGTTCAGCCGGTCCTCGGCGATGCGGCGCTCGACGCCGCGCACGACGCGGCTGCCGGTCAGCATCTGCAGATGCGCGTCGAGCAGGAATCCGATCTCCTCGGCCGCCGCGCCGGGCAGGCTGGCGGACTTGCTCTTGAGCTTGCGGATCTGCTTTTGCGACTTGGCGACGGCCGCGGCGAAACGGGCACGCTCGGCCTCGACCGCGTCGGCTGCGAGCCGATACTCCGGCACGTCGAGCGAGCCGGATTCGACCAGGTGCGCGCCGCCGATGGCGACGCCCGGCGACACCCCCAGCCCGTCGAAGCTCCGCTCCGCCGCCGCCGCAGGACTCCGCGCCGCGCCGCGCCGCCGTCCCTTGCGCTCAGTCTTCATCGAACTTCCGCGCGATCAGCTCGGCCATCGCCGCCAGCACCGCTTCGGCCTGCGGCCCGGTCGCCCGCAGCTCGATCTCGCAGCCGGGGCCGGCGGCCAGCATCATCAATCCCATGATCGACCGGCCGGACACGGTCATGTCGCCTTTGCGCACGACGATCTCGGCGTCGAACGCGTCGGCCAGCTTGACGAACTTGGCGGCGGCGCGGGCATGCAGCCCGCGTTCGTTGCAGATCGTGACCAGCCGGGTCACGGCGCCCGTCGCCATCGCCATGTCGTCGCCGGCGCTCATGCGGCGGCTCACGCCTTGGCGTCGGCGAGCAGCTTCGAGGCGACGTTGATGTATTTTCGGCCGGCCTCCTGGGCCGCGGCCACGGCGGCCGGCAGGCGTTGGTCGGCGCGAACCTGCGCCAGCTTGATCAGCAGCGGCAGGTTGACGCCGGCGATGACCTCGACGTTCGCCCGGTCGAGGATCGAGATGGCCAGGTTCGACGGCGTGCCGCCGAACATGTCGGTCAGCAGCACGACGCCGTTGCCGCTATCGACCTCGGCGACCCGGTCGAGGATCTCGCGGCGTCGCCGCTCCATGTCGTCGTCGGGGCCGATGGACACCGCGGCGATGCGCTGCTGCGGGCCGACGACGTGCTCGAGGGCGGCGATGAATTCCGCCCCGAGGCGGCCGTGGGTAACGAGAACCAGTCCGATCATTCGTCTCAACCCTTCAGATGCTGAACGACCGCCTCGGCCTCGGCCGGCGGCGCGTCGTCGTCATTCGGTTCGCGATCCAGGTCGCGATGGCGCAGGCCGGCCGCCCGACCCGCCTCGCGCAGCCACGTCGCCAGGCGCTCCGCGACGAACACCGAGCGGTGCCGGCCGCCGGTGCACCCCACGGCGAGGGTCAAATAGCTCTTGCCGTCGCGCTCCAGGCCCGGCACCAGCCCCGTCAGCAATTCGCTCAGCGCCGCGAAGAAGATCGGGAAGGCCGGATCGGCCTCGATGAAGCGGCCGACCGCCGCGTCGCGTCCGGTCAGGGGCCGCAGCTCGCGCTCGTAGTGCGGGTTGCGCAGGAAGCGGGCGTCGAACACCATGTCGGCCTCGCGCGGCAGGCCGTGCCGGTAGGAGAACGAGACCACCGAGATCGTCGCGCCGGCCCGCCGATCCAGCCCGAAATGGCCCTGCAGCAGACGGCGCAGGTCGCCGGTCGTCAGTTCGGTGGTGTCGATCGTCAGGTCGGCGCGCTCGCGCAGCGGCGCCAACAGGTGGCGCTCGCGGCGGATGCCGTCGGCGACCGGCCGATCGAGCGCCAGCGGATGGCGGCGGCGGGTCTCGGTGAAGCGGCGGCGCAGCACCTCGTCGTTGCAGGCGAGGAAAATCAGCCGCACGTCGATCTCGGGATCGGCCTGCAGCCGGCCGAGGCGATCGAGCAGGGCGTCGGCGCTGAAATGGCGCGTGCGGCAGTCGACGCCGACCGCGACCGGCCGCGCGGCGGCGTCGCCCGTCGCGCCGGTGACGCCGCCGAGCAGCGACAGCGGCAGATTGTCGACAGCCTCGTAGCCGATGTCCTCGAGCAGCTTCAGGGCCGTCGTGCGGCCGGCGCCCGACAGGCCGGTGACCAGGAGGACCCGGCGACGGCCGCCGCCGCCGGCCGGCCCGACCCGATCGAGCGCCGCGGCGCCGGCCGCCGGATTGGCTGTTTCGCTCATGCCGGCGGCATTATACCCCCCGGCAGGGTGCGCAGGACAAGGCGAACCTTGGCGGCGGCCGAGGCGGCGAAGGGATCGAGCGCCAGCACCGGCAGGGCGACGCCGAGGCAGGTCCACGCCGCCGGCGCGGGCAACCGCTCGACCTGGTCGGGCCGGACCAGGTCGAGGACGAGGCCGAGCATCGCCTCGGCCGCGCTCGGCACCGGCAGGATACCGGCCCCGCGCAGCTCGATCCGGCCGCGCGCCGCCGCCGGGGCGCCGGCCGGCGCGGCGGCGACGACGCCTGCGCCGCGGCGGCGCAGCTCGGTCAGGTCGTCGGCGACGAGGCGCGCGCCGCCGTCGATCAGGCGCAGCGCCAGGTCCGACTTGCCGCTGCCGGACGGGCCGCGGATAAGGACGCCGATGCCGTCGAGCACGACGCAGGTGCCGTGCACGCGAACCGCCGCCGCGTCCGCCCCGGCCATGGCCCGTCTAGTGTCCTGCCCCAGAAATTCGTTTACGAATTTCTGGGATAAGCAGGCCACTAGATTCAAATACTTAGTGGCCCGTTCACCCCAAAATTCGCGAAACGAATTTCGGGGACGGGACACTAGCCGGCCGGCAGCGACACGACGAAGCGCGCGCCGAGGATGCGGCCCGCCTCGTCCTGGCGGTTCTCCGCGGCGATCGTACCGCCCTGCGCCTCGACGATCTGCTTGGAGATGCTGAGGCCAAGCCCGGAATGGGTGCCGAACTTCTCGCCGGCCGGGCGCTCGCTGTAGAATCGGTCGAAGATCGCCGCCAGCTTGCCGGGCGGGATGCCGGGGCCGTCGTCGGCGATGGTGACGCGGACAAAGGCGCCGTCGCGCCAGGCGGCGAGGCGGATGACGCCGTCGGGCGGGCTGAACGACACGGCGTTGCCGATCAAATTGCCCATCACCTGCGCCAGCCGGCTTTCGATGCCGCGCACCCGCAGCTCCTGATGCGGGGCGATGTCGAGCTCCAGGCGCGGGCCGCGCCGGTCGCCGGCGGTTGCCTCGTGCACCCCGGCCAGCGCGCCGAGCATGTTCGCGAGATCGACCGGGGCGGTCTCGGCCCGCGACAGCTCGGCGTCGAGCCGCGAGGCCTCGGAGATGTCGCTGATCAGCCGGTCGAGCCGCTGCACGTCGTCGAGGATGATGCCCATCAGCTTGCGTTGCTGCTCGGGGTCCTCGACGCGCGCCACGGTCTCCACGGCGCTGCGCAGCGAGGTCAGCGGATTCTTGATTTCGTGCGCCACGTCGGCGGCGAATCGCTCGATCGCGTCCATGCGCTGCCACAGCGCCTCGGTCATTTCGCGCAGCGCCCCCGCCAGGTCGCCGATCTCGTCGCGCCGCCGGCCGAAATCGGGGATCGCGGTCTGGCGGCCCTGGCCGTGCCGGACCCGCTCGGCGGCCTCGGCCAGGCGATGAATCGGGCGGGCGATCGTGCCGGCGAGATAGAGCGACAGCAGCACGGTGACGGCGAGCGCCACGCCGAACACCTGGAGGATGTCGAAGCGCACGGCACGCACCGCCTCGTCGATCCGCCGGCCGTCGGTCGACAGCAGCAGCGCGCCCAGCACCTGCCGGTAGCGCTGCACCGGCACCGCGACGCTCAGCACCATGCCGCCGGCGCCGTCGCTGCGCACGGCGTTGGCGGCCTCGCCGACGAGCGCCCGGCCGACCTCGGGATAATCGGCGACGCGCTGCCCGGCGGTCTCGTGGTAGAGCGGCAGGGGGCGGCCCTCCGGCAACAGGCCGACCACGCGGTCGTAGAGATGGGCGAGCAGGTCGCCCATCGGGCCGCTGGCGCGCGCCGGCGGCAGCACCTCGATCTCGATCTGGCCGCCCGGCCCAGTCAGCCGCAAGCTGTCGGCGAGCAGCGCCCCGTCGCGGTCGAACAGTCGCGCCCGGCTCTTCGATGCGTCGGCCAGGCGGCGCACCATGTGGCGCGTGGTCTCGACCGACAGTCGCTCCTCGCCGAGCGGATCGCTGGCGACGCCGCCGCTGCCGAGCGCGCCGGCGAATATCTCGCCGACCGTGCGCAACGCCTCGATCTCGGAGTCGACCATGTTGGCGCGGTACTCGTCGAGATAGAGCAGCCCGACGACCGGGATGGCCAGCGCCAGGACGTTCAACGTCAGGATGCGCCGCGTCAACGGCGACAGCCGGGCGCGCCGGCGGGGGCGCGCCGCCGCCCGCTCCGCGACCTGCCCCGGCGGCGCGACCGGCCGGACCGGCAGCGCGCGGACGGCCGGGGACTCGCGGACGCCGGATCGAATCGGCCGCTCGCCGGCGCGATCCAGCCGCGGTTCGGCGCGCACGGTCATGCGGCCGTCGTCGCCGGCGCCTGCGCCGCGCCGCGGTCAACGGTCACGGTAGCGGTATCCGACGCCGTACAGCGTCTCGATCTGGGCGAACGCCGCGTCGATCGCCTTGAACTTCTTGCGCACCCGCTTGATGTGGCTGTCGATGGTGCGGTCGTCGACGTAGATGTGCTCGCCATAGGCGGCGTCCATGAGCTGGTCGCGGCTCTTGACGTGGCCGGGCCGCGCGGCGAGCGCCTTCAAGAGCAGGAACTCGGTCACCGTCAGTTCGACCGCCTGGCTCTTCCAGGTGCATTGATGGCGCGCCGGATCGAGCGTCAGGTCGCCGCGCGCGATCACCTCGCCGCCGGCGGCGGTCGCGCCGTCGGCGGCCAGCGCCGCGCGCCGCAGCAGGGTCCGAATGCGCTCGATCAGCAGGCGCTGCGAGAACGGCTTGCGGATGTAGTCGTCGGCGCCGACGCGCAGGCCCATCAACTCGTCGACCTCGTCGTCCTTGGAGGTGAGGAAGATGACCGGCAGTTTGCTCGACCGGCGCAGCCGCTCGAGCAGCTCCATGCCGTCCATGCGCGGCATCTTGATGTCGAGGACCGCGAGGTCGACCGGATTGCCGGTGATCCCGCGCAGCGCCTCGGCGCCGTCGGTGTAGGTGCGCACCGTGAAGCCTTCGGCCTCGAGCGCCATCGACACCGAGGTCAGGATGTTGCGGTCGTCGTCGACCAGGGCAATCGTCTGCGCCACGACGAGGGGTCCTCCCGCGTTAACAGCCTGTTAGATGTAAAGCCTCGTCGCCCGGCTTCCAAGATGGCAGCGGAAATATGGCCGCATTGCGGCGGATTCGCCGGAATCCGGCCGTCGCCCCGCCCTAGGGCCTCGTGACGCGGGTCTCAGAAACGCGACCGCAGCACGGCGCCGTCGGTCGCCTGCACCGCGCCGGCGGGCCACAACGCGGCGCGGCTGTCGCCGACCGTGCCGAGATAGAGCGGCCGGACGGGCAGGCGCAGCACGCTGCCCTTGAAGTAGGAGACGACGACGCCGGTCTCATTGTCGGCGGCCCAGAGCACAGCCGTCCCGCGGTTGGCGAGGACGGCGAGCGGCCGCTCGAGCCGGCCGGGAAAGTCGAACTCGCCGCCATACGCGCCATAGACGCCGACCGGCCGGCCGGCCTGCTGCAACGCGTGGATCTGGCGCGCCACCGGCTCGAGGTCGAAAAAGCGCCGCAGCGACACGGCGAACTCCAGATTGAGCGTCGTCGCCAGCAGCGCCGGCATCAAGGCGAGCTGGACCGCGCCGGCCGTCAGCTCGCGCGGCGTCATCTGCGCCAACAGATAACCGCCGCCGAGCAGCGTCAGGCCCGAAACCAGGCTGATGCCGCCGAGCCAGAGGGGCAGGCCGCTGTCGCCGATGAACTCGCGCCAGACGGCGTCGAGATGCGCCACCGGAACGAGGTTGAGGAGAAAGAAGACGAGGCCGACGAGCAGCGCGATCAGGCCCGGAACGACGGCGTGGAAGTCGGTCGGCCGGCTGTCGGCGGCGGTCAGGAGCCGGGCGGCGAGGAGCGCCAGCGCCGGCAGCGGCAACAGCAGGTCTTGCGCCTGGCCCTCGCCGAGCGTCAGCGCCGCCGCCAGTCCCGCCGCCGCGGCGAGCAGGCAGAAGCGGGATCCGCCCTCGCCGAGCCGGCGGAACTGCCACCGCCCGGCCAGCCACAGCGTCTGCCACAACAGCCAGGGATAGAGCGCCAGAGGCGCGAAAACGATCGCGCCATACCAGGGCCGCGCCGCGCCGGACGGGTCGCCAGGCGCCAGCAGGATGCCGCCGGCGACGGCGACGTCGCCGCCGGCGGCGGGCAACAGCCAGGCGAGGGCGATCGCCGCGCCGAGGGCGGCGGCGCCGGACAGGCCGGCGTACCACGCGCCCCAGCCGCCGTCGGGGGCGCGCTCGAGCCAGACCGGCCCCAGCAGCGCCACCGGCACGAGCAGCAGCAGCGGCGCCAGCGATGCCGTGGCCAGGAAACCGAGGCCGATTCCGGCGCCGAGCAGCGCCCACCCCGGCGCCGGCCGGCCGCTTCCGACAAGGGCGATGCCGACCAGCCCGACCAGGGCGAAGCAGACGAGCGGCCAGGCGAGCACCGACAGGCTCGAATAGGCGGCGAAGACGCCGCTGCCGGCGAAGACGATGGCGGCGAGCGGCGCGCCGTCTGGTCGCTCCGGCCATAGCAGACGGGCGAGCGGCGCGATCAGCAGCAGCGCCCCCAGCGCGAACAAGGGCGCCACCAGCCGGGCCCAGGTCTCGCTGACGCCGAACATCGCCCAGCCGAGATGGATCAACCAGATCGGCAGCGGCGGCCGGTCGGCGAAGGCAAATGGCACCTCCGCCTCGACCCAGATCCGCCACGCCGCCGACAACAGGCGCGATTCGACCGGCGCCAGCGGCGGCCGGGCGACGAGGCCGCCGACGAGCAGCGCAAGCCAGATCGCCACCGGCCACGGCGGCGCGGCACGCGACGCCGCGGCGGCGGCCGTCATCCGCCGGGCGTCGTCATCGCCGGGCTCTGACGGCATCGTAGTCGATGACCCACGGCTCGGCCTTGGCGGCGGCGACCCAGTCGCGCATCGCCGGCCAGTCCAGCACCGCGTCGACATAGGCGGCGCTCACCGGGTCGAGCGCGACGCCATAGGTGCGGAAACGCGTCGCCACCGGCGCGAACATGGCGTCGGCGTTCGAGAAGCCGCCGAACAGGAAGTCGCCGGCGCCGTGCGCGCCCGGGACGCCGAAGCGGGCGCGGCAGTCGCGCCAGATCGCGGTGACACGGTCGATCTCGGCCTGCGCCTCCTTGATGCGCGCCTCGCCATGCCGGTCGCGGCTCAAGTCCATCGGCAGGTACTGGCGCAGCTTGGCGAAACCGCCGTGCATTTCGGCGCTGATCGCCCGCGCCAGCGCGCGCGGCGCCGCATCGGCCGGCCACAGCCGCGCCGCCGGGAAGGCTTCGGCCAGATACTCGCAAATGGCCAGCGACTCCCACACCAGCACCGGCCCATGACGCAGCACCGGCACGCGGCCCGACGGCGAGAACTCGCGGATCTTCGCGGCGCTGTCGAGCTGGCTCAGCGGGACCACCACCTCGTCGAACGCGGCGCCGGTCCGCTTCAGCGCCAGCCACGGCCGCAACGACCAGGACGAATAGGTCTTGTTGCCGAGATAGATCGTGATGTCGCTCATCGCCGCCTCCGTAGTGTCCTGCCCCGGAAATTCATTTTCAAATTTCTGGAAAAGAGGGAAAAAGGGGACGCTACCCTTTTTCTTCATCCTCCCCCTCCGCTGGGAAAAAGGGGACGCTACCCTTTTTCTTCATCCTCCCCCTCCGGGCGCTTGCGCGGGCGTCCCATCGGCCGATAGCGCAAGCGGTGGCCGGCCAGGGCCTCGAGCGTGCCAATGAATTTCTCCGAGCCGCAGGGCAGGCCCATCTCGACGTTGCGCCGTAGCACGTGCAGGTTCTCCGCCTCGTCGCCTTCGGCCAGCCACGCCGACCAATCGGCGATGGCCGCGAAGCGGCGGCGCCAAACGGGCTTCCTCGTCAGCACCTCGTCGGGGCGACGCTGGCAATGCGCGGCGGCGCTCGACCAGGGGTAGTTTTCCGCCCTTCGTACCAGCTTGGCGCGAACGGGATTGCGCTCGACATAACGCAAAGCGGCCCAGAGATAAGCGTCGTCCAACGGGGAGGCGAAGAATCGTCCCTGCCACAGATGCCCGCGCCACCCCTGCCGTCGATTGATCCGCTGGGCGTAGCGCATGTGCAGGGGCTTGAGCGCCCGGTGCAAGCCGTCATCGCTGTCGGGCACCGCGACGAGGTGAACATGATTGCTCATCAGGCAATAGGCCAGGACGGCGACCGCGTGCTTCTCGCAATACTCCTTCAGCCAATCCAGATAGGCCCGGCGATCGTCGTCGGTGAAGAATACGTTCTCGCGACGGTTGCCGCGTTGGGTGACGTGATGGGGCACGTCGGCGAACACGGTCCGGGCCATTCGCGGCATGGCGGACAGCCTAGCAGGAAGCGACCCAGCGGAAAAGGGTAGCGTCCCCTTTATCCTGTCCCCCAGCGGAAAAGGGTAGCGTCCCCTTTATCCCTCCCCTTTATCCTGTCCCCTTTATCCTTTATCCCCCTTTTAGCAGGAAGCAACCCAGCGGAAAAGGGTAGCGTCCCCTTTATCCTTTATCTCCCCTTTCAAGCGACGCGCCCCTTTTCTCGCCCCGCGTTCCGGGCCATGCTGCGGGCCGCATCGCCGTCCATCGGGAGCCCGAACCCCTTGCTCGATCACCTGACCGCCCGCGCCCACGCCGCCATCCCGTTGACGCCCGTCACCGAGGCCGGCCTGAAGGGCTGGCTGCGCCGCCAGTCGCCGTTTCTGCGCGCCTGGACGACCGGCGCCGGCTTCGCCGCCAAGCCGGGCAGTTACGCGCTGGTGCCGGATTCGACGGGGCAGCTCGCCCGCGTGCTCGTCGGGGTCGAAGCGGGACCCGACATCTGGTCCTATGGCGGCCTGCCGGCGGCGCTGCCCGACGGCGCCTACCGCATCGACGCCGCGCTCGGCGCCGCCGCGGCGACCCGTGCCGCGCTCGGCTGGGCGCTCGGCGGTTATTCTTTTACCCGATATCGCAAGCCGGAGCGTCGCGCCGCCCGGCTGCTGTGGCCGAAGGCGGCGGACCGTGCGGCGGTGAAGCGAACCGCGGCGGCCGTCTTCCTGGTGCGCGACCTGGTCAATACGCCGGCCGCGGACATGGGGCCGGCCGAGCTGGCGGCGGCGGCGCGCGCGCTCGCCCGCGCCCATGGCGGCCGCCTGCGGGTGATCGTCGGCGACGCGCTCCTGAAGGCGAATTATCCGGCGGTGCATGCGGTCGGCCGGGCGAGCAGCCGCGCGCCGCGCCTCATCGACCTGCGCTGGGGCGCGCGCGGGCCGCGGGTGACGCTGGTCGGCAAGGGCGTGTGCTTCGACAGCGGCGGCCTCGACCTCAAGACGGCCGACGGCATGAAGCTGATGAAGAAGGACATGGGCGGCGCGGCCCATGTGTTGGGCCTCGCCCAGATGATCATGTCGGCGCGCCTGCCGCTGCGCCTGCGCGTGCTCGTCCCGGCGGTGGAGAACAGCGTCTCCGGCAACGCCATGCGGCCGCTCGACGTGCTCGGGACGCGCAAGGGGCTGACCGTCGAGGTCGGCAACACCGACGCCGAGGGCCGGCTGATCCTGTGCGACGCGCTGGCCGAGGCGGACCGCGAGAAGCCCGACCTGATCGTCGACTGCGCGACGCTGACCGGGGCGGCGCGGGTGGCGCTCGGCCCGGACCTGCCGGCGCTGTTCGCCAACGACGACGCCCTCGCCAAGGCGCTGCTGCGCCATGGGCTCGCCGAGGACGACCCGCTGTGGCGGCTGCCGCTGCACCGGCCCTATCGGCGGCTCCTCGACAGCAAGGTCGCCGACCTCAACAATATCTCCGACGGGCCCCATGCCGGGGCGATCACCGCCGCGCTGTTCCTCGCCGAATTCGTCGATCCGGCGACGCCCTGGGCGCATCTCGACCTCATGGCGTGGAACGGCTCGGCCCGCCCCGGCCGGCCGGAAGGCGGCGAGGCCATGGCCCTGCGCGCCCTCTATGCGCTGATCGCCGAACGGGCGGCGGCGAAGACGCCGCGCCGGCGCCGATGACGCTGACCGCGCCGGCGGCGCTCGAGCTCTGGCGCCGGGTGCTGGCGGCGACCTTGCGCCGCGACGGCGGCGATCTGACCGGCCGCCAGATGGCGCTGCTGCTCGCCGTCTACACGACGGCGGGACCGCACACGGTGCGCGGCCTGGCCGCGACGCTCGGCATCTCGAAGGCGGCGGTGACGCGGGGGCTCGACCGGTTGGGCGAGCTCGACCTGGCGCGGCGCAAGCGCGACGACGCCGACCGCCGCAACGTCCTCGTCCAACGCACCGTCAAGGGCTCGGTCTATTTGAGCGAATTCGCCGGCCTGGTCGCCGCGGCGGCGGAACAGCCGGCGCCGCCGGCGGGGGCGAACCGCCCGTGACTCTCTCGCACGGCCGCTATCTTCTCGTTCTGGCGGGGCTGTTCCTGGCGCTGTGGATCGCGCTCGCCGTCGCGCCCTACGACCGCGCCGACTGGGCGCTGGAGAACGCGTTGGCGGTCGCGTTCGTCGTCGCCCTCGCCCTCTCGTACAAATCGTTCCCGCTGTCGCGCGTCTCCTACAGCCTGATCTTCCTGTTCCTCGTCCTGCACGAAGTCGGCGCCCATTACACCTATGCCGAGGTGCCCTATCGCGCGTGGCTCCAGGCGCTCGCCGGGTCGCCGGCCGAGGGGGAGCGGAACCACTTCGACCGGTTCGTCCACTTCGCCTACGGCCTGCTGCTCGCCTACCCGATCCGCGAGCTGTTCTGTCGGGTGGCGAACGCGCGCGGCTTCTGGGGCTACTTCCTGCCGCTCGACGTGACGATGTCGACCTCGATGCTGTTCGAGCTGTTCGAATGGGCGGCGGCTGAGATCTTCGGCGGCGATCTCGGCATCGCCTATCTCGGCACGCAAGGCGACGTCTGGGACGCCCACAAGGACATGGTCTTGGCCAGCGTCGGCGCGGCCCTTGCGATGGGCGCCACCGCCCTGCTTAACAGTCGGCTGCAACGCGACTTCGCCCGCGAATGGGCGGACAGCCTGCGCGTCAAGCACAAGGCGCCGCTCGGCGAGGACGAGATCGCGCGGCTGCGGCGCAAGCGCTGAAACGGCGCTTCAGTACCCCTGCGCCAGGTCCACGACGTGGCGCAGCGCCGCGCCGGCGCGGGCCCGGCGGATGCCGTCGACGATGCCCTCGGCGGCGGTCTCCGGATTGGTCAGGCTGGCGACGTGCGGCGTCATCGTGACGCGCGGATGCGTCCAGAAGCGATGGTCGGACGGCGGCGGTTCCGCGGCGAAGACGTCGAGCGTGGCATGGGCGACCTGCCCGGAGTCGAGCGCCGCCAACAAATCCGCTTCGACGACATGTCCGCCGCGCGCCGCGTTGATCACCGCCGCGCCGCGCGGCAGGGCGGCGAAGGCGCCGGCGTCGAGGATGCCGGCCGTGGCCGCGGTCAGCGGCAGCAGGCAGACCAGGATCTCGCTGCGCTCGAGGAAGGGGACCAGCCCGGCCGCGCCGATGAATCCCTTGACGCCGGGCAACGCCTTGGGCGTGCGGCTCCAGCCGGCGACGTCGAAGCCCAGCCCCGCCAGCGTCGCCGCGGCGTCGCCGCCGAGCACGCCCAGCCCCAGGATGCCGACGCGGCGCCGCCACGGCAGCGGGTAGGGGCGCGGCGCCCATTCACGCCGGCGCTGCTGCGCCTCCAACTCCGGCAGGCCGCGGTGATAGCGCAGCACATGCAGCAGGACGTATTCGGTCATGCCGACCGTCAACCCGCGATCGACCAGACGCACGATCGGCACGGCCGGCGGCAGGCTCGCGTCCTTGAGCAGGGCGTCGACGCCGGCGCCGAGGTTGAAGATCGCCTTGAGGTTCGGATAGCGCCGCAGGTCGCCCGCCTTGGGGCGCCAGACCAGCGCGAACTCGATCTCCGCGACCGGCCCGGTGTCCGGCCAGACGCGGAAGTCGAGGCCGGGATCGAGACGCGCGAGCGCCGCCCGCCACTCCTCCGGGCCGTTGTCGCCGCCGCCGGGCGCGTTGAACAGGACGGCCATGACTACAATTCGCTCACATGCGGACCGCGTCGGTCTCCACCGCTTCGAGATCGAAGGCGGCGGCCATCAGCGCCTTGGTGTAGTCGGCCTGCGGGTTCTCGAAGATGCGGTCGGCGGGGCCCTGCTCCACGACCTTGCCCGCGCGCAGGACGATGACCTCGTCGGCCAGCGCCCGCACCACGCGCAAGTCGTGGCTGATGAACAAGTAGGCGAGGTTGTGGCGCCGCTGCAACTCGCGCAGCAGGTCGACGATCTGCGCCTGCACCGACATGTCGAGGGCCGAGGTCGGCTCGTCGAGCACGACCAGGCGGGGTTTGAGGATCATGGCGCGGGCGATGGCGACGCGCTGGCGCTGGCCGCCGGAAAATTCGTGCGGGTAACGGTGACGGCTGTCCGGGTCGAGCCCGACCTCGTCGAGCGCGGCGACGATCAGCGCCTCGCGCTCGGCGGCGTCGGCGCCCTGTCCGTGGACCTTGAGCCCCTCGGCGACGATCTGCCCGATCGAGAGGCGCGGCGACAACGACCCGTAGGGGTCCTGGAAGACGACCTGCATCTGCCGGCGCAACGGGCGCAAGGCCGCCGCGCCCAGCCCCTGGATCGGCTGCCCGAGGAAGACGATGTCGCCGCGGCTCCCGATCAGCCGCAGCAGCGCCAGCGCGAGCGTCGTCTTGCCCGACCCGCTCTCGCCGACGATGCCGACGGTATGGCCTTCGCGCACCGACAGCGAGACGCCGTCGATCGCCTTGACGTGGTCGACGACACGGCGCAGCAGCCCGGCCTTGATCGGGAACCACACCTTGATGTCGCGGCCGCCCATCACCTCCGGCGCGCCGGCGGCGGCGTGCGCGGGATGGCCCTTGGGCTCGGCCGCGAGCAGGCGCTTGGTGTAGTCGTGGCGCGGGCGCTCGAAGATGTCGGCGACCGGCCCTTGTTCCACGATCCGCCCGCCCGTCATCACGCACACCCGGTCGGCCATCTTGCGCACGATGCCGAGGTCGTGGGTGATGAGCAGCAGCGCCATGCCGAAACGCGCCTGCAGCTCCTTGAGCAGCTTCAGGATCTGCGCCTGAATGGTGACGTCGAGCGCCGTCGTCGGCTCGTCGGCAATCAACAAATCGGGCTCGTTGGCGAGCGCCATCGCGATCATGACGCGCTGGCGCTGCCCGCCGCTGAGCTCGTGCGGGTAGGCGCCGAGGCGCTGCGCCGCCTCGGGGATGCCGACCATCTGCAACAGCTCGAGCGTGCGCGCCCGCGCCGCCGCCGCGTTCATCCCCTTGTGCAGGATCAGCACCTCGTTGACCTGCTTCTCGATGCGGTGCAGGGGATTGAGCGAGGTCATCGGCTCCTGGAAGATCATCGAGATCTTGTTGCCGCGGATGCGGCGCAGGCTCGGCTCGTCGGCGCCGATCACCTCCTCGCCCTGGAAGACGATGCTTCCCGACGGGTGGCGGGCCAGCGGATAGGGCAGGAGCTGGAGGATCGACAGCGCCGTCACCGACTTGCCCGAGCCGCTCTCGCCGACCAGCGCCACGGTCTCGCCGCGGTCGATGTCGAAGCCGGCGCCGATCACCGCCCGCACCTCGTCCGGGCCGGTCCCAAAGGACACCGACAGATCGCGGATGCGGAGGAGGGGGGAGTTGTCAGTCATCAGTCATCAGTTGTCAGTCATCAGTTTTCAGTCATCAGTCATCAGTCATCAGTCATCAGTCATCAGTCATCAGTCATCAGTCATCAGTC
>JBBECF010000114.1:0-3695 GCA_040881945.1 Dongiaceae bacterium
CCCGGCGCGCCCTTGCCCGAGGCCCAGCCGCTCGACGGCGGCGAGCAGGCTCGGCGTCGATTCCGCCGCGTGCCGGGCGCGCACGGCGATGCCGACGAGATCCGTGACCAGGGTCGGCACGCGCGCGACGACCGCCTCGGGCAGCGCGTCGTAAGACGTCCCGGCGACGAAGTCGGCGAGCCGGCGCGTGATCTCTGTCGTGGCCCGTCCTCCGCTCGGCGCCGTTTCCAAGCGCCGATCGCACGAAGCTATATCGCCCGGCGGCGGCGATCAACGCGGGCGCCGGTCGTCGCAGGGCAATCGCATATGATGGCACGCTCCCGGTAAGATTGAGACTCGGATCGGCACACTGCGTGCTTCGACAAGCTCAGCATGAGGAGCATTCTTTGCGCCACGAAGATTTCCCCTCAGCCTGAGCTTGTCGAAGGCCGCAAGGACAGCCCTGCCGCGACCATATGCGATGGCCCTGTGGCCGTCGGATCGCTTCGACGGCGGAGGATTTTTCGTTTACGTTACGCCACGCCGCCACCGGAAAACGTCGCCGCCATGGACAAGGAAGTCGCCGAAACCGTTGAACTCGCCGGCATGTCGGTCGATGTCTGGCCCGCGGACCAGAAACTGAAGACTATGGGCGACCGCTCGATCGTGGCGACGCGCTTCGCGGACACGGCCGATTACCACCCCGGCCTCGCGGCCGCGATCCTGGAGGCCGCGGCCGACGAGCGGCGCCTAAGGCGCTACTTCCGCTTCTCGGGCGGGAGCAAGATCTATCACTTGGAGCAGTGGGGCGTTCCCGAGGTGGCGCTGATCGACGCCCGCGCCCGGGCGCTGTTCCGGCGCGTGCTGGCCAGCGACACGGCCGTCGTCGACCTGAGCTGGGCCAACATCTACCGCCGCGGCGACTACGCCATGGCGCACAGCCATGACCGGTCGACGGCCAGCATCGTCTATTTCCTCGACCTCGGCGACGACAATCCGCGCGACCAGGTCGGCGGGCGTTTCGCCTTCGTCGATCCGCGGCTGCCGGGCTGCTGCAAGACGGAGGGCGACCGGATGACGACGCCGATGCTGCCGCGGCTCGTCGCCGGCGACATGATCCTCTTCCCCAGCGCCATCGTGCACGCCGTCAACCCCTATGACGGCAAGCGCCCGCGCCTCACGCTCTCCTGGAACATCAACAAGCAGGCGGTTCCCGGTCCGCCGCTGCCGTTCGCGGATTAGCCGAGGCGGCGCGGTCGCGCCGCTGCGCCTCGAGCACGCCGCCCAGCACCAGCGCGCCGCCGGCGAGCTGCGGCGCCGTCGGCAGGGTGCCCAGCGCGGCGGTGATGGCGATGGCGACGACCGGGGGCAGGTTGAGGAACAGCGAGGCGGCGACCACGCCCCGCATGCGCACGCCGTAATTCCACAGGAAAACGCCGGCGACGACCGGCCCGGCCGCCATCCAGGCGAACAGCCCCAGGTCGAGCCCGCGGACGGGCAGGGCGGGGGGCAGATCGGCGGCCCCCACGGCGGCCGCCAGGAGATAAATTCCCACCGCCACGACCGTGCCCGGCAGCATCGTCATGCCGGTGATGCGGAGCTGCGAATAGCCGTGCAGCCAGCGCTGCGCCGCCATGGAATACCAGGACCAGCAGGCCGAGGCGAGGAGGATCAGCGCCTCGCCGCCGCGCAGCTCGAAGCCAGGGCCGGCCGCGCTCGGCTGATAGGTCGCGAGCGCGCCGCCGGCGACCGTCAGCAGGATCGCCGGCGTCATGCCGCGGTCGAACGGCACACGGTAGGCGGCCCAGGCGACCAGGGCGGCGACCACCGGGCCGGTGGCGCTGAGGATGGCCGCAGTGACCGGGTTGGCGAGGGCGATCCCGGCGGTGTAGAGCGGCGCGAAGACGCCGATGCCGACCGCCCCGAGCAGCCAGACCCGCCAGGACGCGACCGCGCGCGGCGCGCGCCGGCGCGGCTCCAGGACCAGCAGCAGCAGAACGAAGATCGGGGCGGCGAGGGCGTAGCGCGCGGCCGACAGGAAATACGGGTCCCAGGTCGGCAGAAGGTGGTTGAGCACGGGGATCAGCGATCCCCACGCAATCATGGTGACGAGCAGCCCTAGATTGGCGGCGAGCACGTGATATCCCGCGCCGCGCCTCCGGCGGAACCGGTCACATGGTCGTCCAGTCACCCAGCTTTTCGAAAGCAGCGGCGGCGCGCAAGACGGTCGCGTCGTCGTAGCGCTTGCCGACCAGCATCAGCCCGATCGGCAGGTCGTCGTGCAGGCCGCAGGGCACGGTCATCGCGGGGTGGCCGCTGGCGTCGAAGGGCGCCGTGTTGCCGACCATGTCGAGGGCGCGCCCGACGTACTCTTCGCGCGGGCAGTCCGCCGCCGGGATCGCCGTGGCGCGGAATGGGATCGTCGGCAGGGCGAGCAGGTCATAATCGTCGAGTACCTTGTCGTAGGCGTCGCGCAGGCTGCGCCGCAGGTTCTGCGCCTTGGCGTAGTAGCGGCCGTGGTAATAGCGATGCATGTACTCGCCCATGAACATCACCATCTTGACCGTCTCGGCCATGTCGTTCGGCCGCGAGCGCCAACCGCGCGCATAGGCGTCGAGCAGGCTGGTCGTGTAGTGGCCGTCCCAGCTATAGCCCATGCCGTTACCTTTCACCATCAGCTCGGTCGAGCCCTCGATGATGATCGCGCTCCAGATATGATAGCCGTCGATGTGCATCGGGATGGAGACCGTGTCGACCGCGGCGCCCGCCGACTTCAGTCCCTTCAGCGCCGCCTTTACCTTGCGGTCCGTGACCGCCTCGCTCTCCGGCCGGCCGAAACCCTCCTTGACGACGGCGATCTTGAGGCCCTTGGCGGTCTTGCCGAGGGCGGCCATGTAATCCTGGGTCTTTGTCCCGATCTGACGCGGATCGAGACCGTCCGGGCCGGCGATGGCCGTCAGCAGGCGCGCCACGTCCTTGACCGAGGCGCCCATTGGGCCGCAGTGGTCGATCGTCAACTCGATGGGGAAGACGCCTGTATAGGGCACGAGGCCGTGCGTCTGCTTGAGGCCGTAGATGCCGCACCAGCTCGCCGGCATGCGGATCGAGCCGCCCTGATCGCCGCCGAGCGCCATCGGCACTTCGCCGGCGGCGACCACGGCGCCGCTGCCGCTCGACGAGCCGCCGGCCGAGTGCGTGGGCTTGCGCGGATTCTTGACCGGCAACGGTTTCGATGTATGGCTCGCGCCCGAGAAACACAGGTCCTCGCACACGGTCTTGCCGACGATCGTGCCGCCGGCATCCAGGACGCGCGTCACCACCGTGGCGTCGATCTCCGGCACGTAGCCTTCGAGGACGCGCGACCCGTTCCGCATCGGCAGCCCGGCGACGCAGATGTTGTCCTTGATGGCGACTTTCTTGCCGGCGAGGATGCCTTTCTTCGCGCCTTCGATCGTCGCCTTCCACGCCCAGGCGTTGTACGGGTTCTCTTCCGGCATTGGCGGCCGCCCCGCCGTGCGCGCGTACTTCACCGGCGGCCGCGGCTCGGGCAGCTCGTCCAGCCGGTCGTAGGAAGCCTTGAGGCCCTTGAGCAGGCCGGCGAAGGACGCGGCGTCGGCTTCGCTCAGCTCGATGCCGAAACCGTCGGCGATGGACCGCACTTGATCGGCGCTGGGTGCTTGGATCGGCATGGTTCCCTCCCTTTCCGAACGAACTAG
>JBBECF010000115.1:0-5910 GCA_040881945.1 Dongiaceae bacterium
CACGTGCAGGTCGCCGAGATGGTGATCGAGAAGGCCAAGCGCCTGGTCGAGCACAAGCGCGACGTGGTGATCCTGCTCGACTCGATCACGCGCCTGGCGCGGGCCTACAACACCGTGGTGCCATCCTCGGGCAAGGTGCTGACCGGCGGCGTCGACGCCAACGCCTTGCAGCGTCCGAAGCGGTTCTTCGGCGCCGCCCGCAACATCGAGGAGGGCGGCTCGCTGACGATCATCGCGACGGCGCTGGTCGATACCGGCAGCCGCATGGACGAAGTCATCTTCGAGGAGTTCAAGGGCACCGGCAATTCCGAGATCATCCTCGACCGCAAGCTGTCGGACAAGCGCACCTTCCCGTCCATCGACATCACCAAGTCGGGGACGCGTAAGGAAGAGTTGCTGGTCGACAAGGGGACGCTGTCGAAGATGTGGGTGCTGCGCCGCATCCTGATGCCCATGGGCGTCGTCGATGCCATGGAGTTCCTGCTCGACAAGCTGAAGCACACCAAGACGAATGCCGACTTCTTCGGCTCGATGAACCAATAGGCCGAAGGTCGCCCGGCGAGTTTAGAGCCGCCCGGCTTCGATGATCCGCTTCAGGAAGGCGCGCGTGCGCTCGCCGTCGGGATCGCCGAAGATCTTGCCCGGCGGGCCTTCCTCGTGGACCACGCCGCCATCGAGGAAGCACACCTTGCTCGCGACCTCGCGGGCGAACCCCATCTCGTGCGTCGCGATCAGCATGGTCATGCCTTCGGCCGCGAGATCGCGCACGATGCTTAAGACCTCGGAGACGAGCTCCGGATCGAGCGCCGACGTGATCTCGTCGAGCAGCAGCACCATCGGACCCATGGCCAGGGCGCGCACGATGGCGACGCGCTGCTGCTGGCCGCCGGACAGGCGGTCGGGGTATTCGGCCGCCTTGCCGTCGAGGCCGATCCGGCGCAGCAGCGCCATCGCCCGCTCCTCGGCCTCGGCCGGGGCCATGCGCAGGGCGTGGATCGGGGCGAGGGTGACGTTCTGCAGCACGGTCATATGCGGGAACAGATTGAAGCTTTGGAACACGATCCCGACGTCGCGCCGCAGGCTGTTCATGTCGACGCCGGGGCCGCTCACGCGGTCGCCATGAAGCCGGATCTCGCCCGCCTGGATCTCCTCCAAACCGTTGATGCAGCGCAATAAAGTCGACTTGCCGCAGCCCGATGGCCCGATCAGGCAGACGACCTGATGCTGCTCCACGTCGAGGTTCAGGCCGCGCAGGACCTCGTAGCGCAGGAAGCGTTTGACGACGCCGTTGATCTCGAGGAACGCCATTAGGGCGATCAGCCGCCGGACCGCATGCGCCGCTGGTCGCGCTCGATCAGCCGATCGACGAGCCGGGTCTGCGGGATGGTGATGATCACGAACAGGATGGCCACGGTGGTCACCGACGACAGGTTGAAGTGATTGCTGGCGACGATCTTGGCCTGATTGAAGGCGTCGATCGCGCCGATCACGTTGACCAGCGCGGTGTCCTTCTGCAGGCTGATGAAGTCGTTCAGCAGCGGCGGGATGATGCGCCGGACGGCCTGGGGGATGACGACGAAGCGGAGCGTCTGCGGGTACGAGAGGCCGAGCGATCGGGCGGCGTCGGTCTGGCTGCGATGGATGCTTTCGATGCCGGCGCGATAGACCTCGGCCACATAGGCGCTGTAGGTCAGGGTCAAGGCCAGGATGGCATACCAAATCTGCGGCAGGTTGCCGAAGACGGGCAGACCGGCCAGCGGCAACCCGAAACCGACCAGATAGATCGTGATGATGGCCGGCAGCCCGCGAAAAATATCGATATAGACCGTGACGATCATCCGGATCGGTCGCCCCGGCCGGCCGGGAATGAGCCGCGCGATCGCCACGATCAGGGCGAAGACGAGGACCAGGACCTCGGCGACGAGGAAGATCGTGACGTTCATCCAGAACGCCTTGAGGATGAGGTGGAACGAGTCGCGGATGAGGCGCAGCAGGAAGAACGTCCGCCCGACCGCGACATCGTTGGCGACGACGAACAGCGCCGCGAGCAGCACGAGGACGGTGGCGGCGGCATAGCCGAAACCGTACCAGCACCAATCGCGGGCCTTGGCGGCCAGCACCCGCATGGCCACAATGTCGCCGGCGACGCCGGCCGCCCGCGACCGCCGCGCCGTTTGCAGGCCGCGCAGGCCGGGCGCGAGCAAGGCCGTGGCCGCGGCCGCGAGCGCCGCCGACAGGCCGTCGGTGACAAGGCTGCGCAGCCCGGCTGCGATCAGGATCTGACGGACGTCGTAGAGCACCCACCAGGTCGCGGCGATGGTGACGAGGCAGGCCGCCAGCGCGGCCAGCGCCAAGAAGACGACGTCCTTGGGCGGCGAGGGGGCGCCGCGGCGACCGTCGCGCACCCCCTGCCCCGTTGCGGCCGACTCGCTCACCCCCGCGCGGCCCCGGCCACGCGCGGTTACGGCTTGAAGTAGGGCACCTTGGTCGGATCGGCGCCCCACGCCTCCGCCAGATACTTGGTTGCCAACTTGTCGAGCGTGCCGTCGTCGCGCATCGCTCCGATGATCTTGTCGATCGTCGCGGCGTTCGGCGATCCCTTCGGGTAGAGCGCGCCATAGGTCTCGCCCGTCGCAAACTGGCCGACCACGTCGAACTTCCCGCCGGAGGCCGCCGCCTGGCCGAGGACGATCGCGGTGTCGGTCATGGCCACGTCGATCTGCCCGGCCTGCAGGGCCGTAAACATCGATGGCGTGTCGGGAAACACGTTCGCCGCGGTCGACGGCTTGAGGACGTTGTCGACGAAGGAGGCGCCGGTCGTGGCCTGCTGGACGCCGATGCGCATGCCCTTGATCGACCGTTCATCGACCTTGGTGCCGGTCTTCGCCATGACGCCGATATCGGACGAGAAATACGGCACGGAGAAATCGACGACTTTCTTGCGCTCGTCGGTGATCGAGATCTGCGACAGGGCAAGATCGAAGTCCCTGGTCTGCCCGGCGACGAGCGCGTCCCAGGCGACGTTCACGACCTCGACCGCGCCGAGACCGGCCCGGTGCGCGATGTTGGCCGCCATGCAATATTCGTAGCCGTCCTGGATCGATTCCGGCGTGTCGCCGTTCCACCAGCCGGGCGCCGGGAGGTTGACCTCGACGGTCAACTGCCCGGCCTTGGCCGGCGTCATCGGGATCGAGCCCTTCGTTCCGAACAGCTCGCAGTTCCCAATCATCTCGGCCGCCGTCGCCGGCTGCGCGATCATTGCGATCGTCCCCAGGACGATGGCGGCGGCGCCGCCGAGAACGGTGCTTATCTTGTGCTTGTTAAGCATGGATGCCTCCTGTCGTTGTGCAAGCATGATCCGGCGGTCACGGCAGCAGCACGGTCGAGCCGGTGGTCTGCCGCGCCTCGAGCGCGCGATGCGCCGCCGCCGCGTCGCGCAAGGGGAAGGTCTGGTTGATCTCGATCTTGACGGCGCCCTTGGCGACGACGTCGAACAGCTCGTGCGCGCTCGCCAGCAGGTCCTCGCGCTTGGCCATGTAGGTCATCAGCGTCGGCCGCGTCAGAAAGAGCGACCCCTTGGCCGCGAGGACGCCCATGTCGAAGGGCGGCACGGGACCCGAGGCGCTGCCGAAACTCGCCATTAGGCCGAGCGGCGCCAGGCAGTCGAGCGAGGCCGCGAAGGTGTCCTTGCCGACGCCGTCATAGACGACCGGCACGCCGGCGCCGCCGGTGAGCTCGCGCACCCGCTTGGCCACGTCCTCGCGGCGGTAGAGGATGACGTGATCGCAGCCGTGGGCGCGCGCCAGCGCCGCCTTGTCCTCGGACCCGGCGGTGCCGATGACCGTCGCGCCGAGGTGCTTCGCCCACTGGCACAGGATCAGCCCGACGCCGCCGGCCGCGGCGTGCATCAGGATTGTCTCGCCGGCGGCGACGCGGTGGGTGCGGCGGATCAGGTACTGCGCGGTCATGCCCTGCAGCATCATCGCCGCCGCCACGCGGTCGGAGATGCCGGCGGGCAGCTTGACCAGGCGATCGGCGGGCATCAGGCGCGCCTCGGCATAGGCGCCGATCGGCGGCGAGGCGTAGGCGACCCGGTCGCCGGCCTTGAGCTCGGCGACGCCGGCGCCGACCTCCTCGACGCCGCCGGCGCCCTCGAGGCCGATGCCGGACGGCATCGCCGCGACCGGGTAAGCGCCGGTGCGGTGATAGACGTCGATGTAGTTGAGGCCGACGGCGGTCTGGCGCAGCCGGACCTGGCCGGGCGCCGGCGCCCCGACCTCGACCTCGTCCCAGACCAGGACCTCGGGCCCGCCGGGCCGGTGAAAGCGGATCGCGTGCGTCATTGTCGCCCCCGTCTTACCCGAGATGCTTCTTGAGGAACGCCGCGGTGCGCTCGTTGGCGAGCTTGGCCGCCGCCGCGTTCCAATGCTCGCCGCCGACGCGCGCGAAGGCGTGGTCGACGCCGGCATAGCTGTGCAGCGTGACCAGGCTGTTGCGCCCGAGCGCGGTCTTGATCGCGGCCTGGGCCTCCGGCGGCACGAAGCCGTCCTTCTCGGCGATGTGCAGGAGCAGCGGCTTGGTGATCGCCGCGGCCTCGCCGAGCAGCGATTCGATGCCGACGCCGTAGTAGCCGACGTTGCAGTCGGAACTCGAGCGCGTCGTCATCAGATAAGCGAGCTTGCCGCCGAGGCAGTAGCCGATCGATCCGGCCGCGCCGGTGCAGTCGGGCAGGCCGCGCAGGTGCTCGAGACTGACGACCAGGTCGTTGACGCCCTTGGCGACATTGAATCCCTTGAACAGCGCGAACGCCTTCTGCCATTCCGCCTCGGTCTTGTCGGTGATCTGGATGCCGGGCTCCTGGCGCCAGAACAAATCCGGGCAGAGCGCCAGATAGCCTTGCGCCGCATAGCCGTCGGCAAGCTCGCGCATGACCTGGTTGACGCCGAAGATCTCCTGAATGACGAGCAGGCCCGGGGCCGGCACGGTCCGCGGCTTGGCGAGATAAGCGGAGAATTTCCCGTCCGCGCAGGCGATGGCGATGTCCGGCATGGCGGTCCTCCTGGCATGGCTTCCGATTTCAGGCGCGCGACGCCAACGATAGCGCCAGAGCCGGGCCTTGTCACGGGAACGCGATGCCTTCGAGCTCGAGCAGGAAGCGCTTGACCTCGAGGCCGCCGGGGGCGCTGTAACCGCCGATCCGCCCGCCCGCGGCGACGACGCGGTGGCAAGGAATGAGGATCGGGATCGGATTGCGCGCGCAGGCCCCGCCCACCGCGCGCGGCGCGCTGTCCACGGCGCGGGCGAGATCGGCGTAGCTGCGCGTGCGGCCGCAGGGAATGCGGCGCATCTCCCGCCACACCGCCTGCTGGAAACGGCTGCCAGCCGGCGCCAGCGGTAGCTCGAAGCGTTTGAGACCGCAGTAAAAATAGGCGTCGAGCTGCTGCGCCGCGGCGGCGAGCAGCGGGGTCTCGGTCTCGCGCGACGCCCGGCCCCAATCGACCGCGACGATGCGGCCGTTGAGTTCGCTGACGACGAGGTCGCCGACCGGCGAGGCGACGGTGATCTGGTCGGCGGTCATCGCCGCGCCTCAGCCGGCCGCCAGGGCCCGAGCCAGTCCGTCCGGCTCGGTGATCGGCAGGGAACAGACCGGGCCGTGGCAGACATAGGCGGTGGCCCGCCCGTCGAATTGCGACTTGCCGGCGGCCGGGTGGGTCGCCGGCAGGCCGTCGCCGGGGGCGACCACGGCAAGCATGCGGTTCGGCAGCGAGCGCGCCAGCACCGCGCGCAGCAGCGCCGCGGTGTCGGCCGCGCCGCGCCGCCCGACGACCACGACCTGCACCGCCGCGTGCAGGAATTCGGCGCTGTTCAGCAGCGTCGCCAGGGGAAAGAAATTGCGCTCGATCTCGCCGG
>JBBECF010000115.1:6010-23796 GCA_040881945.1 Dongiaceae bacterium
TCGCCGGTGAGGTAATAGAGACGGGCGAGGACGCCGACCATCGTGCCGTTGCCCGACGGCGTGGCGTTGTCGGCGGCGGTCTTGGTGCGGTGGATGACGTCGGCCGTGTCGTCGGCGGCGAAGAAATAGGCGCCGCCGGCGGCGTCCCAATAATGGCGGTCGAGAACGGCGATCCACGCCTGAGCGGCGGCGACATAAGCCGGATTGCCGGTGGCCTCGTGCAGGGCAAGCGCGGCGCGACAGGCGTTGGCGTAGTCGTCGAGCGTCGCCGGGTGCTGGGCGCGGCCCAATCGCCAACTGTGCCGGAGCCGGTCGCCCGCGGCGAGCTCGTCGCGCATGAAGTCGAAGGCCTCGGTCGCGGCGGCCAGCCACGCCGGTTCGTCGAAGGCCTGGGCGGCGCGGGCCAGGGCGGCGATCATCAGGCCGTTCCAGTCGGCCAGTACCTTGTCGTCCCAGCCCGGCCGCACGCGCCGCCCGCGCGCTTCCAGCAAGACGGCGCGGCCGGTCGCGAGGTGGGCCTCGTCGGCGCCGTCGGCGAGAAGCGGGGCGGCGGAACGGTTGAGGATGTTATGCCCCTCCCAGTTGCCGCCGGGGCTGACGTCGTAGGCCGCCTTGAAGGGGGCGGCATCGGCGCCGAGCAGCCCGTCGATCTCGGAGTCGCTCCAGACGTAAAACTTGCCCTCCTCGCCCTCGCTGTCGGCGTCCAGGCTGCTGGCGAAGCCGCGCGCGCCGCCTTGCCCCGGCGCCGCGCGCATCTCGCGCAGCACCCACTCGACGGTCTCGCGCACGCGCGCGGCGTACAGCGGCTCGCGCGTTTCCTGCCAGACCAGGGTCAGGAGATCGACGAGTTGCGCGTTGTCGTAGAGCATCTTCTCGAAATGCGGCGCCAGCCATTCGGCGTCCACGGAATAGCGGGCGAAGCCGCCGCCGAGGTGATCGTAGATGCCGCCCTGGCACATGCCGGTGAGCGTGACCGCGACGGCGTCGCGACAGCGCGCGTCGCCGGTCCGCTTCCACGCCCGCCAGAGCAGCTCGAAGATCGGCGCCTGGGGGAACTTCGGCGCCCCGCCGATGCCGCCGCGCGCCGTGTCGACCTCGAGCAGAAAGCGCGCCGCGACCCGGTCCTGGACGTCGCGGCCGATGGCCCCGCCGCCCTGCGGGCGCGACAGTCCGGCAAGCGCGTCGCGCAGGGCGGCGACGTTCTTGGTTATCTTGTCGGGCTCGCCGCGATAGACCTCGGCGATGCCCGCGAGCACGTCGCGGAAACCGGGGCGGCCGTAAGCGGCGGCCGGCGGGAAATAGGTCCCGCCCCAGAACGGCTCGCCGGCGGGCGTCAGGAACATGGTCAGCGGCCAGCCGCCCTGCTGGCCGAGAAGCGCGAGCGCGGTCTGATAGATCGCGTCGAGGTCCGGGCGCTCCTCGCGGTCGACCTTGATGTTGACGAACAGCTCGTTCATCAGCGCGGCGGTCTCGGCGTCCTCGAAGCTCTCATGCGCCATGACATGGCACCAGTGGCAGGCGGCGTAACCGACCGACAGCAGGATCGGCCGGTCCATGCTGCGGGCCAGCTCCAGGGCGGCCGCGTCCCAGGCCTGCCAGTGGACCGGGTTCGCCTGGTGCTGGAGCAGGTAAGGGCTGGTTTCCCCGTCGAGGCGGTTGCGGTTCATCGCGATCCCAATATGCTTGCCCAATATGCCTGAGGGTACCGCAAACGGCCGCGCGCGAGGAGAGTATCAGCCATGAAGATCGAGATCGACATCGAGTGCACGCCGGCGGAGGCGCGGGCGTTCCTCGGCCTGCCCGATGTCGAGCCGCTGCAGAAGGCGCTGCTCGGACAAATCCAGGAGCGCATGACGGCGAGCTTGGCCGGGATGGATCCCGAGACCCTGTTCAAGGTCTGGCTGCCGGCCGGGCTACAAGGCTGGGAGCAGATGCAGAAGGCGTTCTGGAAGGGCGTCCCGGGCGCGTCCGGCGGCAAGGCGGGCGGCCAACCGTGAGCGTCGACCCGCCGGCCTTCTACCGTTTGCATGTATTCTGCTGTGTCAACGAACGGCCGGCCGGCCATCCGCGCGGTTGCTGCAAGGCGAAGGGCTCGGAGAGGCTGCGCAACTACATGAAGGCGCGGGCGAAGGAGCTGGGATTGACGGAGCTACGGGTGAACGCATCGGGCTGCCTCGACCGCTGCGAGCTGGGGCCGACGATGGTGATCTATCCCGAGGGCGTCTGGTACAGCTACACGACGCCGGGCGACGTGGACGAGATCCTGCGCACCCACCTGTGCGACGGCGGCCGGGTCGAGCGGCTGTTGCTGCGGCCCGGCGACACCGCGCCGCCGCCCGGCCGCGGCCGCTGACGGCGGCGGAGCGGGGGCGGCCGTGGCGGAGACGATCTTCGCGCTGGCCTCGGCGCCGGGCCCGGCCGGGGTGGCGGTGGTCCGGGTCTCGGGACCGGCGGCCGGGACGGCGTTGCGGCGGCTCGCCGGCGACCGGCTGCCGCCGCCGCGCCGCGCCGTGCTGCGCCGGCTGCGCGATGCCGAGTGCGCGTTGGATCAGGCCCTGGTGCTGTGGTTTCCGGCGCCGGCCAGCTTCACCGGCGAGGACGTGGCCGAGCTGCACCTACATGGCGGCCGGGCGGTCGGGGCGGCGGTGCTGGCGGCGCTGCGCGTCTGCCCGGGGCTGCGCCCGGCGGCGCCCGGCGAATTCACCAGGCGCGCCTTCGAAAACGGCAAGCTCGACCTGACGGCGGCCGAGGGCCTCGCCGACCTGGTTCTCGCCCAGACCGAGGCGCAGCGCCGCCAGGCGTTGCGTCAGCTCGACGGCGAGCTCGGGCGCCTCTACGACGGCTGGCGCGACCGCTTGGTCGGGGCGCTGGCGCGGCTCGAGGCGGCCATCGACTTCCCCGATGAAGACCTTCCGGACGGCTTGTTGGCGGAGGTGAACTACCAGATATTGTGTTTGCTGCCTGAACTAACACAACATCTTGATGACGGCCGGCGAGGCGAGCGGCTTCGCGAAGGCGTCTCGGTCGCCCTGATCGGGCCGCCGAACGCCGGCAAGTCGAGCCTGTTGAACCGCCTGGCCCGACGGGAAGCGGCGATCGTCGCGGCCACGGCCGGGACGACGCGCGATGTCATCGAAGTGCAGCTCGATCTCGGCGGCTATCCCGTCGTGCTGGCCGATACCGCCGGATTGCAGACGGCGCGCGACGAGGTCGAGGCCGAGGGCGTGCGCCGCGCCCTGGCCCACGCCGCCCAGGCCGATTTGAAGATCGTCCTGTTCGATGCCTGCGATTGGCCCGAGATCGACGCCCGGACGGTCGCTTTGATCGACGCCGACAGCATCGTGGTCCTCAACAAGAGCGATCTGACGATCGTTCCGGAGCCGGTCCGAATCGGTGGACGGCCGGCGCGGCTGGTCAGCGTTCGGACCGGATCCGGAATGAACGAGCTGCTATCCGTTTTGACCGATGCGGTTGCGGAACGAATGGGTTTCAGCGAAGCGCCGACGCTGACACGGGGCCGCCACCGCGAGGCCGTCGAGGACTGCCGCGCCGCGCTCGATCGGGCGCGCTCGGCGGGCCTGCCGGAGCTCGTCGCGGAGGACCTCCGCCTCGCCGTCCGGGCCCTGGGGCGGATCACCGGCCGGGTCGATGTGGAGGACATTCTCGATGTCGTTTTCCGCGAATTCTGCATCGGCAAGTAGCTGCCGATGTTTCACGTGAAACATCGCCGCTTTGACTGGCCGGGCGAGGGCGGGTAAATTCGCGCGCCATGAGCGGGTATGACGTCATTGTCGTCGGCGGCGGACACGCCGGCACGGAGGCGGCGGCGGCCGCCGCGCGTCTCGGTGCGCGCACGCTGCTGCTGACCCACAGGCTCGCGACCGTCGGCGAGATGTCCTGCAATCCCGCCATCGGCGGCCTCGCCAAGGGGCACCTGGTGCGCGAGATCGACGCCCTCGACGGCGTCATGGGCCGTGCCATCGACCGCGCCGGCATCCAGTTCCGTGTGCTCAACCGCAGCAAGGGCCCGGCCGTCCGCGGTCCGCGCGCCCAGGCGGACCGCAAGCTATACCGGCGCGCGATCCAGGCGATCCTGGCCGAACAGGATGGCCTGGAATCCCGCGGCGGCGGCGTCGAGGACCTGGTCATCGGGCGCGACGGCCGCATCGCCGGCGTCGTCACCGCCGGCGGGGAAGCGATCGCCTGTGCCGCCGTCGTCCTGACCACGGGCACGTTCCTGCGCGGCGTCATCCATATCGGCGAGGAGAGGGTAGCGGCGGGGCGGGTCGGGGAGGCGCCGGCCATGGGTCTGTCACGGACGCTGGCGCGGATCGGGTTCCGCCTCGGCCGGTTGAAGACCGGCACGCCGCCGCGCCTCGACGGGCGGACCATCGACTGGGCCGGCCTCGAGACCCAGCCGGGGGACGATCCGCCGCAGCCGTTTTCCTACGTGACCGAGCGGATCCTGACGCCGCAGGTGGTCTGCCACATCACCGCGACCTCGCCGGCCACCCACGAGGTAATTCGCCGCAGCCTGCACCGCTCGCCGATCTATTCCGGCCGGATCGAGAGCGTCGGCCCGCGCTATTGCCCGTCGATCGAGGACAAGGTGGTGCGGTTCGCGGACCGCCAACGGCACCAGATCTTCCTCGAGCCGGAAGGCCTCGACGACGACACGGTCTATCCCAACGGCATCTCTACGGCACTGCCGAAGGAGGTCCAGATCGAGCTGATCAAGACCATTCCGGGCCTGGAACGAGCCGGGATGACGCGGCCGGGCTATGCCATCGAGTACGATTTCGTCGATCCGCGCGAGCTGCATCCGAGCCTGGAGACCCGGCGCGTCTCCGGCCTGTTCTTCGCCGGCCAGATCAACGGCACGACCGGCTATGAGGAGGCGGCGGCGCAGGGGTTGGCGGCGGGCATCAACGCGGCCCGTGCCGCCGCCGGAAGTTCCGCTTTCGTTCTAGACCGTGCCGATGCCTATATCGGCGTCCTGATCGATGACCTGGTCACCCGGGGCACCAGCGAACCGTACCGGATGTTCACGTCGCGGGCCGAGTACCGATTGCTGCTGCGCGCCGACAACGCCGACCAGCGGCTGACCGCCAAGGGCCGGCAGATCGGCTGCGTCGGCGCCGACCGGGCGCGGCGGTTCGCGGCCAAGACAGCGGCCCTCGAGGCCGGCCGGACGCTGATTCGAGGGCTGCGGGCGTCGCCGACAAGGCTCCGGGCCGAAGGCCTGACGGTGAATCGCGATGGCGTGCGGCGCTCGGCGGCGGAGCTGCTGGCCTATCCGGGGGTGGACATCGCCCGCCTCGCGGCGATCTGGCCGCTCCTGGGCGACCTGGCCGCCGATATCGTCGAGCAGCTCGAGATCGACGCTCGCTATGCCGGGTATTTGGGGCGTCAGGAGGCCGACATCCGGGCGTTCCGCAGGGACGAAGGGTTGCGCCTGCCGTCCGAGTTGAACTACACCGCGATCGGCGGTCTATCCACCGAAGTCCGGCAAAAGCTGGCGGCGACGCGCCCGGCGACGCTCGGCGCCGCGTCCCGCATCTCCGGCGTCACGCCGGCGGCGCTGACGGCGCTGCTGCGCTTCGTGCGGCGTGACGATCGACCGGCCTCTGCCTAGCGGTTGCGACGCGCCGCTGACCGCCGAGGACTTCCGGCGGCTGACCGGTGTTTCACGTGAAACGCTGGCGCGGCTGGAGCGCCACGCGGCATTGCTGACGAAGTGGCAGAAGCGGATAAACCTGGTGGGCCGGGAAAGTCTCCGCGACCTCTGGCGTCGCCATATGCTCGATTCCGCCCAGCTCGTCCCGCTACTTTCCGAGCGAACGAGGAGCGTCGCCGACATCGGCAGCGGGGCAGGGTTTCCGGGGCTGGTCTTGGCCATCATGGGTGTGCCCGAGGTGCATCTGATCGAGGCCGACGCGCGTAAATGCGCGTTTCTCGGCGAGGCGGTCCGGGTCACGGAAACGGCCGCCTCGATCCGCATTCATCGCGGCCGCGTCGAGGATCTCGACCCCTGGCCGGTCGATGTTGTGGTTGCGCGCGCGGTCGCGCCGCTGACGCGGCTGCTCGACTACGCCGAGCCGTTCCTGCGCGGCGGGACGGTCTGCCTTTTCCCGAAAGGCGCCGGCGTCGAAGAGGAATTGACCCGGAGTCGCGAAACATGGACAATGACGGTCGAGCGCTTTCCCAGCGTTTCTGACCCGTCGGGAACGATCCTGCGCCTAGGAAACATCACGCGTGCATCAGGCCCCGAGTAACGGCGCGGCCGCCGACGGCGGCGCGGCGCCACGAATAATTGCCATCGCCAACCAGAAGGGCGGTGTCGGCAAGACGACGACGGCGATCAATTTGGCGACGGCGTTGGCCGCCTGCGGCAAGAAAGTCATGATCGTCGACATCGATCCGCAGGGCAATGCCAGCACCGGCCTCGGCGTCGATAACGCGGCGCGGTCCGTCACCTCCTACGACGTCTTGATCAACGGCGTGACGATCGGCGCGGCCACGGTGCCGACGGCCGTCCCGCGCATGAGCCTGGTGCCGGCCTCGATGGACCTGGCCGGCGCCGAGATCGAGCTCATCGCCGCTGCGCGCCGGGAATATCGGCTGCGCGACGCGTTGTCGGGCCTGAGCGAGGATTTCGACTTCGTCTTGATCGATTGCCCGCCGTCCCTGAACCTGTTGACCCTGAACGCGCTGGTCGCCGCCGACGCGGTGCTGGTGCCGTTGCAATGCGAATTCTTTGCGCTCGAGGGCCTGAGCCATCTGACGGCGACCATCGAGCGCGTCAAGCGAACCTTAAATCCGAGACTGGAGATACAAGGTGTTGTGTTGACCATGTTCGATAGACGCAACAACTTGTGTGGTCTCGTCGCGGCGGACGTGCGCGGGCATTTCGGCAGCAAGGTCTACGATACCGTCATCCCGCGCAACGTCAAGGTCTCCGAGGCGCCGTCGCACGGCAAGCCGGTGCTGCTCTACGACACGCGCTGCGCCGGCTCGCAGGCCTATATCCACCTGGCCGGCGAAGTGCTGCGCCGCGAACAGGGACTCGCTGCCGGCGGAGCACGACCATGAGCGACGAGGGCGCCAGGCGCACGCTCGGGCGCGGGCTGTCGGCTCTGCTCGGCGCCGAGAGCGAGGACTACGCCTCGCTCGACCGCGTGCGGCTGTCGAAGATGGTGCCGATCGAGCTGGTGCATCCCGGCCGGTTCCAGCCGCGGCACAATTTCGACGAGACGCAGCTCGAGGCTCTCGCCGACTCGATCCGCACGAACGGCATCCTGCAACCTATCCTGGTGCGGCGCCACCCACAGACCCCGAACAGCTTCGAGATCGTGGCCGGCGAGCGTCGCTGGCGGGCCGCCCAGATCGCCCGTCTGCACGAGGTCCCGGTCATCATCCGCGAGATCGCCGACGGCGAGGCCCTCGAACTGGCGCTCGTGGAAAACGTCCAACGCCAGGACCTGTCACCGCTCGAGGAGGCCGAGGGCTACCGTCGGCTCATCGAGGAGTTCAAGAACACCCAGGAGGACTTGGCGCGTCGCGTCGGCAAGAGCCGCAGCCACGTCGCCAACGCCATGCGCCTGCTCGGCCTGCCGGAGCCGGTGAAGGCGCTGTTGGAGCAGGGCCGGCTGACCGCCGGTCACGCGCGCGCGCTGTTGTCCGGCGCCGATCCGGCGGCGCTGGCCGAACAGGTGGTCGCCAGGGGCCTGAACGTCCGCCAGACCGAACGGCTCGTCCAGCAACGCCAGTCCGATCCGTCTGCGAAGACGACGCGCGAGAAGGACGCCGACACGGTGGCGCTCGAGCGCGACCTGTCGGCGCTGCTCGGGCTGCGCGTGACGATCAGCATCCAGGGCCGCGGCGGGGCTCTGACCATCCATTACCGCACGCTCGAACAACTCGACGACGTGCTGAAGCGTCTCACCCAGGGCGGCGAACGCCCGTAGCAGCGCGCCCTAGGCGCGCCGCTTCCATCAATGCGCGCTGGCAGATCGCCCGGTCCGGTGCGCCGGTGCGCTTGCAGGCGATCTCGGCGTCGATCAGGCGGTCGAGGGCGTCGGCCAGGGCGGCGACCGGCCAGCGCTCGACCTGGCGGCGGAAGCGGTCCTGCAGCTTGAAGAACACCGGCGGCCGCAGCGCCGCGATGGCCGGCCCGAGGTCGGCGCCGCGCGCCGCCGCCCCGGCCACGAGATGCAACCGCAGAAAATGCCGCGCCGCGGCCCGGAGCAGGCTCACCGCGGACTGGCCTTCGAGGAAGCCGCGCTGCACGGCGCGGTCGAGGCCGGCGAGATCGCCGTCGGCGGCGGCGTAGACCGCGTCGTCGAGCGAGATCGCGGCGCTGTCGCCGACGCAGGCCACGGCATCGGCCAACTCGACCCGGCCCGGCCCGTCGCCCATGTAGAGGGCGAGCTTTTCGATCTCGGATCGAGTGACCGCGCGATCATCCCCGAGGTTGGCGACGAGATAGGCGAGGGCGTCGGGGCCGACGGACAGGCCGTGGCGCTTGAGCTCGTCCTCGACCAGTCGCGCCAGATCCTGCGCGTCGTCGCGGTAGCAGGGCAGGGCGGCGGCGTTGCCCGCGCCTTCGATCAGGCGCCGTAGCGACGACCGTGGCGGCAGGTCGCCCGCCTCGATCAGAACCAGTCCCGGCGCCGCCGGGCCGCCGAGGTAGTCGGCGAGCAGGCCGGCCAGCGCGTCGCCGGCCGCGCGCAGGCGGACCACCCGGCGGCCACCGCCCATCGCCAGCGCCGCGGCCTCGTCGCCGAGTCGGGCCGGGTCGTCGCGCAGGCTCGCGGCCGTCAGCTCCGAGACGCGGAACGGATCCGAGAGCGCGCCCGCGATCTCGCGGGTCAGGGTATCGGCGCGCTCGCGCACGCGGCCGCCATCCGGCCCGTACAACAGCACGGCTGCGATGCGCGGATCGAGCCGGCGCAAGTACCCGTCGACGGCCGTGGCCTTGATCTTCACCGGCAGGGATCCCCGATCAGGGAGAGCCGGCCGCGGGCTGCGACAGGAACACCGCCAGTCGCGTGCGAATGTCGTCGGCCAGATCGCCGACGCCGCGCGCTCGGGCATCGCTCCCCGAGGCGATGGTGGCGAATTCGGTTCTCAAGATGTCGTAGCTGATCGTCGAACGGCTTTTCCCGCGCGTCACCACCTTGTCGGTGGCGGCGTCGGTCAGGGTATAGGACGCGTACAATGTCAGGTTCGTGCGGGTCGGGGTCTGGTCGCCGCGCAGCGCCAGGAGCTCGCTCGCCCCTTGCAACTCGACGGTGAGAACGTAGCGCGGGGCGGTGGGCTGGCCGCCCGGGTTGAGGCGGTCGCGCAGCTCGTTATAGAGCTGCTGGCCGGTGCGGTCGGCGATCGGCCGGATGCGGATGGCGGCGAATTCTGTGCGCACCGTGCCGGCACCCTCGCCGCCGCCGTAGAGCGGATGGAACCCGCAAGCGGAGACGATGAGGAGCGCGACCAGCGCGACCCTAGACCACGACATTGATCACCCGATTGGGCACGACGATGACCTTGCGCAGCGGCTTGCCGCCCATCGCCCGCTGCACGGCCGGATCGGCCAGGGCCGCCGACCGGGCGGCCTCCGCCACGGCGTCGCGCGGCAGCGCGACGGTGGCGCGCAGCTTGCCGTTGACCTGGACCGCGACGGTGACCTGGGCATCGACGGCGAAGGCCGGATCGGCCTCCGGCCATGGCACGTCCACGAGCAAGGTGGCGTGGCCGAGGGCCTGCCACATCTCCTCGGCCAGATGCGGCATCATCGGCGCGCTCAGCCGGGCCAGCGTCTCGATCGCCTCGCGCTGCGCCCAGGGGCCGTCGGCGCCGCCGCCGGCCGGCGCCCCGAACTCCGCGACCGCGTTGGCGAGCTCGTACAGCCGCGCGACCGCCCGGTTGAAGCGGAACGTCTCGATATCCTCGCTGACCGCCGCGATGGTCTTGTGCGTCGCCCGGCGCAGCGCCAGCGCCGGCGCGGCGAAAGCGGACGGGACCGCCGTGCCCGCGGCCGGGAGCGTCGGCAGCGCGGCCTCGAGCAGCCGCCACAGGCGCTGGGTGAAGCGCCAGGCGCCGTCCACCCCGGCGACGGTCCATTCCAGATCGCGCTCCGGCGGGCTGTCCGAAAGCATGAACCAGCGCGCCGTATCGGCGCCGTAAGCGGCGATGATGGAGTCGGGGTCGACCGTGTTCTTTTTCGACTTGCTCATCGCCTCGGAGCGGCCGACGGTCACCTCGGTGCCGCTCCCGGCATGCACCGCGCGGCCGTCGGACAGCCAACGCACCTCGCTGGGATAGAGCCATTTACCGTCGGCGCCCCGGAAGGTCTGGTGGCAGACCATGCCCTGGGTGAACAGGCCGGCGAACGGCTCGTCGATGCCGACATGGCCGACGCGCCGCATCGCCCGCGTGAAGAACCGGGCATAGAGCAGATGCAGGATGGCGTGCTCGATGCCGCCGATATACTGGTCCACCGGCAGCCAGTAATCGACGGCCGCGCGGTCGACCGGGCGGTCCGCCCGCGGCGAACAGAAGCGCGCGAAGTACCAGGCCGAATCGACGAAGGTGTCGCAGGTGTCGGTTTCGCGCCGCGCCGCGGCGCCGCAGGCTGGACAGGCCGCGTGCTTCCAGGTCGGATGATGGTCGAGCGGGTTGCCCGGCCGCTCGAAGCTCACATCGTCCGGCAGCAGCACCGGCAGGTCCGCCTCCGGCACCGGGACGATGCCGCAGGCGGCGCAATGAATGACCGGGATCGGACAGCCCCAGTAGCGTTGCCGCGACACGCCCCAGTCGCGCAGCCGGTAGGCGACCGTCGCATCGCCCAGGCCGAGCGCGGTCAGCCGGGCGATCGCCGCCCGCTTGGCGGCGGCGACATCGAGGCCGTCCAGGAAGTCCGAATTGATCGACACGCCGTCGTCGAGATAGGCGGTGTCGGCGATCGCATAGTCGCTCGGGTCGACGCCGGGCGGGGCGACCACGGGCAACACCGGCAGCCCGTATTTGCGCGCGAAATCGAGATCGCGCTGGTCGTGCGCCGGGCAGCCGAAGATCGCCCCGGTGCCATAGTCCATGAGCACGAAATTGGCGACGTAGACCGGCAGCGTCAACTCGGCGCGGAACGGGTGAACGGCCTTCAACCCGGTGTTGAAACCCTCCTTCTCGGCGGTCTCGATCGCCGCCTCGCTGGTGCCCCGGCGGTTGCAGGCGGCGATGAAATCGGCCAGCGCCGGATCGGCGGCGGCCAGCGCCGCGGCCAGCGGGTGATTCGGCGACAGCGCGCAGAACGAGGCGCCGAACAGGGTGTCCGGCCGGGTGGTGAAGACCTCGAGCCGGTCGTCGCGGCCGTGCAAGGGGAAGAAGACGCGGGCGCCGTCGGATCGGCCGATCCAATTCTCCTGCATCAGCCGCACGCGCTCCGGCCAGCGCTCGAGCCCGCGGAATGCGCTCAGCAGGTCCTCGGCGAAATCGGTGATGCGGAAGAACCATTGGGAAAGCTGGCGCCGCTCGACCGGCGCGCCGGACCGCCAGCCGCGGCCATCGATGACCTGCTCGTTGGCAAGCACGGTCCGGTCCACCGGGTCCCAGTTGACCGAGGCCTCCTTGCGATAGACGAGGCCGGCCGCCAGCAGGTCGAGGAACAATTTCTGCTGGTGTCGGTAGTAGCCGGGATGGCAGGTGGCGATCTCGCGGTCCCAGTCGAGCGACAGGCCCATGCGCTTGAGCTCGGTGCGCATGGTCGCGATGTTGGCGTAGGTCCATTCCGCCGGATGGACGCCCTTCTCGCGCGCCGCATTTTCCGCCGGCAGGCCGAAGGCGTCCCATCCCATCGGGTGCAGCACGTTGAAGCCGCGCGCCCGCTTGAAGCGGGCCACCACGTCGCCGAGCGTGTAGTTGCGCACGTGCCCCATATGGATGCGACCCGACGGATAGGGGAACATCTCGAGCACGTAGTACTTCGCCCGGGCGTCGTCGGCGCGCGCCGCGAAACAGCCGCGCTCGGCCCAGATCGCCTGCCACTTTTTCTCGGTTTTCTGCGGGTTGTAGCGAGAGACCATGGCGATGGGTCACGAACCGGCGTTTGACGTCAAGGGCGTCGGAGCGACCATTTTCTCTATCGCCCCGGGCGAACTGTCAAGGAAGGTCGGGCGGTTTGGCTGCGGCCGGGGCGCGCAGGAACGACAGCAATGTAAAGCGGCGGCCGCGTGTGACCGGCAGCGCCTCGTGCAACAGCGAGCACGAGAACACGATCGCCGCGCCGGTCTCCGGGCGATAGAGGTGCGGTCCGTATTCGGGAAACCGAAGGTTGCCGCCATCGTGGCCCTCGCTGTTCAGGTTCAGGGTCAAGGCGAAGCGGCGGTCGGCCGTGCCCGGGCTCAAATTGTCGCGGTGGACGCGGAAATAATCGCCGCGCGCGGCGTCGTAACAGGTGACAAGGAACCGGTCGAAGCGAAACCGATTGAACCCGAAGGCCTTGTCCAGCTCGGGCGCCAAGCGGCGGCCGATCACATCGACCAGGACGCGCAGCAGCGCGGGATCCATGATCGAATGATCGCGCCGTTTCTTCATGCCGTGATAGACGCGGTCGATCTCCTCGCCGGCGATCATCGATGTGACGGTGCCTTCGTCGTGCCCTTCGGTCTCCCAGCGGCCGATCAGATCCTCGCACGCCCCGCGGTCGAGCACCTGCGGGACGACGAGGACGGGGGCGACCGCCGCCAGGCGAAGCGCCTCGGCCGGCCGGCGCAGCTCGGCGAGACGCAGCAGCGCCCAGTCTGCCTGTCCGATCGCATTGCCGCGCAGGTCCAGGAGCCGCTGATTGGGGTCGAGCAGAAAGCAGGCGGCGCCGCCGGCGTCGAGTCCGGCGGCGGCGCGGAACCCGGCGGTCACGGCGCCCTCCGGATCGGCCAACAGCGGGGCCGCCAGGTCGAGGTCGCCGGCGAGCGCCGCCGTCTCGGCGACGCTCGCGCGATTGATCAGAAAGAGGTCGATGCCCGCGGCGGCGAACGCCGCCTGCGACTGGGCGAACACACGCAATTCGGCGAGATCGGCGGCGCGCTCGGCCGCGCAGAGGAACAGCACGACCGGGTTGCCCTTGACCCGCTCGTAGAACATCTGGAATTTGCCGTGCCGGTCGGGCAGGACGAAATTCGGCGCCCGGTCGCCAACGGTCAGCCTTGCCGCCGGCTGCCGCATGGATCGCTAAAGACGCGCCGCCGGCCGCCGCCGCGGCCCCCGGTCATTCGCCCTGCTGGGCGATGCGCATCTGCCGGGCGCTGGTCAGGATGGCGTTTTCCAGTTTGGTCGCCGTGTTCTCCTCGACCGCCGCGTCGATCCAGCCGGCGGCCCCGGCGAGCTGCTGCCGGAACACCGAGGCGCGCACGGCGTCGGCGCGCAGCGACCGGCCCAGGATATAGACGTTCACCTTGAATCGCTCGTTCGGCGATTGCGGCGGCGAGTACCAATCCGTGATGATGACGCCGCCGAACGGGTCGGCGGACACCAGCGGCATGAAGGAAATCGTATCGAGCGACGCGCGCCACAGGAAGCTATTGACGCCGATGCCGCCGCCGGCGCCGTCTGCCTGCTCCTTCTTGCCGCCGAAAGTCAGGCCGCCCTCGCCGAAGATCGATTCCGGCTCTTCGTATTGCGGCGCGCTTTCGCCGTGCTGGCGCGACATGACCTTGCGCTGCTCGGCGCTGGCGCAACCGACCACGCCGGCCATGGCCGCCGCGACGACGAAGACGCGGGCGTAATGGCGCATGGCCGCCGCCCCGACCCTGTTCGGCATCAATCGAACGGTCCTTCCTATGATCCTGAGGAGAAAGCTAAAAAGCCCGCGGCACTGTAGCGCAGAGCGGGGCCGCAAGGCAACAGCCTGCAACTTCGCCCTTTTCTTGCAGGCGCGGGATGCCTTATCAAGCGGCGTCTTCGCGATTTCGACAAGCGGCGGCAACAGCGGCGGCGACACGAACATGGGCAAGATCGTCTGGATCGCGTCCTATCCGAAGTCGGGCAACACCTGGCTGCGCGCGTTCCTGCACAACCTGCTGCGCAATCCCAAGGAAGCCTACGACATCAACAAATTAACCGACTTCACCCTGGGCGATTCGCAGGCCCACTGGTACCAACGCTTCGATCCCCGGCCGGCGACCGAGTACAGCAAGGAAGACCTGGCGCGGCTGCGGCCGCGGGTGCATGAGCTGTTCACCCGGACCTCGCCGGATTCCGTCTTCGTCAAGACCCACCAGGCCCTCGTCGAATGGGGCGGCGCCCCGATGATCACGATGGAATGCACCGCCGGCGCCTTCTACGTCGTGCGCAATCCGCTCGACGTGGTCATTTCGCACAGCCATCACTACGGCTACAGCATCGACGAAACCATCGCCATCATGGCGGCGCGCGGCTCGCAAACCCGTGCCGCCCAAACCCATGTGCCGGAGCTGCACGGGTCGTGGACCGAGAACGTGGCGAGCTGGACCGCGCGGCCGCATCCGGGGCTGCACGTCGTGC
This sequence comes from Dongiaceae bacterium, assembly GCA_040881945.1. Classification (GTDB taxonomy): domain Bacteria; phylum Pseudomonadota; class Alphaproteobacteria; order Dongiales; family Dongiaceae; genus JBBECF01. The sequence goes on from JBBECF010000115.1 coordinate 20,543, forward strand.
GCTACGAGGACATGCAGGATCGACCGTACGCGACCTTCAAGGGGGTCGTGGATTTCCTTCGCCTGCCGGCGCCGCGGGCGCGGATCGAACGGGCGATCCGCCGATCGTCGTTCAAGGTGCTGCAGGAGCAGGAGCGCCGTCAGGGCTTCCGCGAGAAGAGCGGCTCGGCCGACCTGTTCTTCCGCGCCGGCACGGCCGGCCAATGGCGCCGCGTCCTGACGGCGGCGCAGGTCGAGGCCGTGGTCGCGGCCCACCGCGAGCAGATGGCCCGCTTCGGCTACTGGCCGTTGCCGCACTGAGAGCCTCTGAATGTAATGTGTGCCGAAGACCGGGATCGGTATCGTGCGTCCTTCGAGACGGCCGCTGGCGCGGCCTCCTCAGGATGAGGATATTCCCCAATCCCATCAATAACTTACCTCATCCTGAGGAACGCCCCCGAGCGACGCGAGGGGGCGCGTCTCGAAGGACGCGATGACGTCATGCAATAATTTCACAAGCTCTGAGATCAGGTTTCAACGACCCCTACGGGTCAACCGGCGCGGCCGAAAACCGACTGTGGCAATTTCGCCACAGTATTGTCAAAAAGCCACGAATTTGCCGCGAAGTTGCTTGACCGTTTACCATGATGCCATAGGATTTCGCTCGTACCGGCCCGTCGCAGCGGGGGAATCGTTGGCCGAGCGCAAGGGGGCAATTCTCCGGCAAGGTTAAGGTTGCTGCGGTTGCCGGGCGCGGTACTGGGGTGGTCGGCATTTCTAGGATGTCGGCCGATGGCAACAAGAGGGACAACACAATGAAGCATCTTCTTCTCGGAACCACCGCCCTGGTGGCCGCCGGGTTCATGGTCGGGGAGGCCTATGCCGCCGATCCGATCAAGCTCGGCATCGGGGGATACGCGCGCGGCGCCGGCGGCGTCGTCCTCGGCGATGACGACAGCCTCGGCGAGAGCGGCGCGGGCAGGACCAACGGGCGCTTCCGTTGGGACGCCGAGGTGCACTTCAAGGGCGAGACGACGCTCGACAACGGCATCACCGTCGGCGCGCGCATCGAGCTCGAAGGCCAGAACGCCGGTGACCAGATCGACGAAGCGTTCGTCGACTTCTCCGGCGGCTTCGGCGAGGTCCGCTTCGGGCAGTTCAACGAAGCGGCGCTGCAGTTCTGCGTCGGCGATCCGGGCAACGTGACGGCCAATTTCGGCGCCAATTCGCCGAACGAAGCCTTCAGCAACGAAGGCGTAAACGGCTTGGCCCCGGTTACCTCGCTCGGCACCTGCTATGGCGTGGTCGGCGACGACCTGAACCTGACCTACTTCTCGCCGGTCTTCGGCGGCTTCCAGTTCGGCGTCTCCTACCAGCCGAACGCGCCGGACCAGGACACCGGTCCGGGCGGCGGGACGTTCGCCAAGGGCACACCCGCACAGCGCGATATCTTCTCGGCCGGCGCCACCTTCTCGCGCGACTTCGACAATGTGAGCCTGCTCGTCGGCGGCGGCGCGAGCTTCGTCGGCAAGGATGACAGCGACCCCAATGAGGCGACGTTCTACCAGGCCGGCTTCCAGGTCGGCTTCGGCGGCTTCTCCGTCGGCGCCGCGGGATCGGTCGGCAACGATTATCAGGACTCTTGGGGCAGCACCACACCCACGGGCCTTGTCGTGGCTACCAACTCCGACTACTGGACCGCGCAGGTCGGCGGCAGCTACACCTTCGAGGCGTGGAGCGTCGGCCTCGAATGGACGCATGGCGAGTTCGAAATCGCCAGCAGTAGCGACGAGGACACGGTGGACCACATCGCGCTGACCGGCTCCTACGCGTTGGGGCCCGGCATCGCGATCGAGGGTGCGGCCTCGTATGTCGACTACAACGACGACGACAACGTTGAAAATGCCGAATACAACGCCTTCACGCTCGCGACCGGCTTCGCCATCAGCTTCTGATCTCGGCTGATCGGACGAGCCTAAGACGACGGCAGGGGCGGGTCTCGGACCCGCCCCTGCTTTTTCTTGCCCGCCCGCGGCGCCTGTCGCATTGTGGCGTGGCCCGTTTCACCGGAGCCTTCCGCGAACGATGGTCGAGACCACCGGCGAGGCCCGACACGCCGCCGACTCCGATACCGTCGCCGCCCGTCTGGCGGGCGTGCGGACGCGGATCGCCGCCGCCGCCGAGGGGCGGCCGGTGGCGCTGGTCGCGGTCGGCAAGTCGCAGCCGCCCGAGGCGCTGGTCGAGGCGTTGGCCGCCGGGCAGCGCATCTTCGGCGAGAACCGGGTGCAAGAGGCGCAGCGCAAATGGCCGACGCTCAAAGGCGCCTACCCGGATATCGAACTGCACCTGATCGGCCCGCTGCAGAGCAATAAGGTCAAGGACGCGCTGGCGCTGTTCGACGTCATCGAGACCGTCGACCGGGCGAAGCTGGCGCGGGCGCTGGCCGCCGAGATGGCGCATAGCGGCCGCCGCCCGGCCTGCTACATCCAGGTCAATACCGGCGAGGAGCCGCAGAAGGCCGGGGTCCTGCCGGCCGAGGCCGAGGCCTTCATCGCGCTCGCCCGCGACGCGCTTGGCCTGCCGGTCGTCGGGCTGATGTGCCTCCCGCCGCTGGACGAAGAGCCGGCGCCGCATTTCGCGCTTCTCGCCGAGATTGCCCGGCGCACTCGCCTGTCGGTCCTCAGCATGGGCATGAGCGCCGATTTCGAGACCGCGATCCGCCTGGGCGCCACGCATGTCCGCGTCGGCACCGCGATCTTCGGCGAGCGGAAATAGCGAAGTAAATTGAACCACAGAGACTCAGAGGCACAGAGATTTTGTTTGTTCTTTTTCTCTGTGTCTCTGTGGTTAAGACTCTTCCGCCGCCACGCACAGGCGGTCGCCGGGCCGGGCCTCGGCGAGCACCGCCAGCAAGTCATCGCGCGCCAAGGCGACGCAGCCTTCGGTCGGCCGATAGTCGGACGCCGCGACGTGCAGGAAGACGGCGCTGCCGCACCCGGGCACGACCGGGTCGTCGTTGTGGCCCAACACCACGATCAGGTCGTAGACACCGTCGGCCCGCCACAGCCGCTCGTGGCGCGCCGCATAGGGCAGCCGCACCGGGCGGTTGTACATCGGATCGGCGGGGTCGTCGCACCAGCCGTCCTGGGGGCCGAGCGCCGCCGCGGGCAGGGCGGTCGGCGGCCGCGCCAACCGGTCGGCGCGGTAGAGGACGCGGCGCAAGCCAAAGCAACCGGCGGGCGTGACGCCGTCGCCCTCGCGCTTGTCGGCGCGGAT
>JBBECF010000116.1:0-23606 GCA_040881945.1 Dongiaceae bacterium
GCCGGAAAGAGCCTAGCCGCAGCGCCGCCGCCGGCGCAACAATTGGACGACAGGGCGCAGTCACGGGCGCGCGCCAAGCGATGGCGCCCCAGGCCCCCGGGACCGCCCGGGGCCGGTGAGAAATCCGCCCTAACGTGGTCGGGCTGCCGACCCCGCGCGGGTTACGGAATAGTAGTCCTCCCACCCGAACCGGCGGATATGCGCCGGTACTTCGGTCGAGGAGCGGACCTGTCGACCGTCGACATATCGGACCCCGGCTGCGATTGCGCCAACGGCCAGGCTCGACGTCGAGATGCCATGGACATATGTCCAGAGCCGGCACTTCTCCGCCTCGGCGACGAAGCGGTTCAACTCCACGAAGACCTCGCTCTCGGGTCGCGCAACCGACCCCATGTCGATCCCGACGGCGTGCGCCCCGATGCCGACGAACCGCTCGAGATCTCGCCGATCCAGCCCGGTCCGAATCAGCAGCATCCCACAGAACGGCTTCAGGCTGTTCGCGAAGTAGACCAACCGGCTTTGCGGAACGCCATCGGGCAGGCCGACCATTTCGAAAACGAGGAATGTGCGCAGCGCCCGTGGTACGGGCCGAGCGATCTCGAAATAGATGTCACGGAACTTCGCCGAGGCCAGGGTCTCGAAATGCAGAGGAACGATGATGAACAACTGGAATTTGTTGCGCACGAGCTCGTCGAGCATACAGACGGTGTTCTTGAGCGTTTCCAGGTCGAGCCGCGCGGTCGCGGCCCCGTCGTCCGCGTCCGGCGCGGCGGCAACGCCTCCGCTGCGGCTGCTGCTCGACAGATCCCAGCTGCCGATGCAGAGATAGGTCGAAAGGATCTTGTTTCGAGCATCCCAGATCGGTTGATAGGCGAACTTGACCTCCGGCGTGCTGCCGTAACCGACCAGCGGCGGCAATTCGTCCATGAGCCGCCGCCACTCGAGCGACTCCCCTTCCTCGGATGAGGCATGAGAAGCGAGGGGTTCAAGGCGCCTTGCGTCGGAACCGCTTCTTGCGCCGTCCGAAGAACCCGCAACGGCCTCGCTGGACAACGTCTTCGGCGGCGGCGCGGGCACGCGTTGCTCCGTCTTGCCAGATACGGGCGGCGGCAGATCGGCGATCGAGAAATTCTCGAATAGCAGCCGATCATCGATTTCGCCGACCGCGTATTTCAGGCTCACCGTGGCCATGTCGGGTTGGCCGAGGAAGAATTTCGAAAACTCTTCCGCGATTGCCATGCATTTCACCTTGGCCGCGTTGCTCGAGAGCCTCGCGAACGAAATGAGGTAACCATCGTCGCCATAGCGGCAGAACACGTCGGCGGGCCCCAAATGGCTCTTGAGGATCGCCGGCGCCGCCGTGTGAATGCGATCCTGCATTTCGAGCCACCGCTCGCCCAGGCGGTCGCGAAGCTCCTCGAACCCGACGACCGATATTTGTCCGGCCGCTGCGGCCGGATTATCGCGAAGGATCTCGCACAGGCGCCGCTCGAAGGCCGCGACCTCGGGGCTCGTTTGAACGACCGCCGGTTGCGTACGGCGCCACGCCTGCTCTTCTTGCGGCGAGATTCCCGCTCCCTTGCCATTGGATGAAGCGCCGAGAACCCAGTTCAAGGCTCTCTGGGCAATTGACGAATTACCGGGAATGCGACGATCTCCGACCAGTCCGAGATGGGCGCGCGCCGCATGGCGACATCACGGTCACCGCAACCGATCATTGTGCCCAAATCGGAGGCTCAGTGATACGGGTTTCCGGTTAACAAGACGTTAGCCGTGGCGCCCGTTCGCGAGACAGCTCTTCACGAGATCCACGAGCTCCTTCATCCGGAACGGCTTGCGCAGCACGTGTGCGGCGCCGAGCTTCTTGGCCATGTCCAGGAAATCGTTGGTGCGATTCCGGCCGCCCCCGGATATGGCGATGATCTTCACGTCGGGCGCGAGGTCCCGCAACTCGATGATCGTTTCGATTCCCTCCTTGTCGGGCATGATGATGTCCGTAACGACCACGTCCGCGGGATTCTCCCGATACATGAGGATGGCCTCGGCGCCGTTTCGGGCCTCCTGGACGTGGAACCCCTCCTGCTCGAGCGCGTCGCGCAGGGTCATCCGAACCGCGTCCTGATCGTCGACGATCAATATCGTTGTCAACTTGCCACCTCCCGATTGCAGCGGAAGACCCCAATGGAACCCTGGCTGTTACCCATCGGCCAAGCTATCGAGCACCTGTCGAATCTTTCGTGCCAGGTCCAGTTTCTTGTACGGCTTCGAGAGAAGATGCACGCCCGGGTCCAGCCGTCCCTGGTGGACGACCGCGTTTTCGGCGTAGCCCGACGTGAACAGCACCTTGAGGCCGGGCCGCCGACGCCTGGCCCGGTCGGCCAATTGCCGGCCGGTCATGCCGCCCGGCATCACGATGTCGGTGAACAGCAGATCGACCGCGGCGCCGCCCTCCAAAACCGCCTCGGCGGCCGGGCCGTCGGGCGCCTGCAGGACCGCGTAGCCGAGCCCGGCCAGTTGGCTGACGACCAGCTCGCGGACGGCGGTATCGTCCTCCACGACCAGCACGGTCTCGTCGCCCCGCGGCAGCCCGGCCCCGAGCGGCTGCGCCTCCGCCGACGCCTCCAGGGCCGTCGCGTTCGGCAGGTAGAGGCGCATCGTCGTCCCGTGTCCGACCTCGCTGTAGATCTTCAAGTGCCCGCCGGACTGCTTGACGAAACCGTAGACCATGCTCAATCCCAGACCGGTGCCCTTGCCCGGACCCTTGGTCGTGAAGAACGGTTCGAACGCCCGCTCGATCACCTCCGGCGGCATCCCGACGCCGCTGTCGCTGATGGCCAGCATCGCGTAGTCGCCCGGCGTCACCTCCGCGTTCCGCGCCGCATAGCCGCTGTCGAGATGAACGTTCGCCGTCTCCAGCGTCAGCTTGCCACCCTGCGACATGGCGTCCCGCGCATTGATCGCCAGGTTGAGTAGGGCGTTCTCGAGCTGGGTCCGGTCGGCCGTCGCCAGATGCAGCCCCGCCGACGGATTGACCTCGATCTCGATATGCTCGCCAAGGGTGCGGCGCAGCATCGGCGTCATGCCGGCCACGACCCGATCGAGGTCGAGGGCCTGCGGTTGCAGCGGCTGCTGCCGCGCGAAGGCCATCAGTTGCCGGATCAAATCGGCGGCCTGGCCGGCCGCCGTCATCGCGGACCCGAGCGCGCTCCGCAGACGCGGGTCCTCGCCCGCCCGCCCCTCGGCCATCTCCAGGCTGCCCATGATCACGGTCAGCAGGTTGTTGAAGTCGTGCGCCACGCCGCCGGTCAACTGGCCGACCGATTCCATCTTCTGAGCCTGCCGCAGCTGTTTCTCGGTTTCCTTTTTCCGTGTGATATCGCGCAACACGCCGATGAACCGGCGCTTGCCTTCGGACTTCATCTCGGTGACGGCGAGCTCCATCGGAAACGTGGACCCGTCCTTGCGAAGCGCCGGGACTTCCCGCGGGGCGATACCGATGATCCTGGCTTTGCCGGTGCGCAGATAATCCTCGATGTAGCCGTTGTGCCTGCCGCGATGGGGCGCGGGCATGAGAAACCCAACGTCGCGCCCGCAGACCTGCTCCGCCGCATAGCCGAAAACGAGCTCGGCAGCGTGGTTGAAGCTGTCGATGATGCCGCGCTCGTCAATGGTGATGATGCCATCTCCCGCGCTGTCCATGATTCCTTGCAGGCGCGCCCGGTGCTCCCGCAGGATCGCCTCGGATTGCTCGCGTTCGGCAATTTGCGCCGCCAATTCGGCGTTCGACTTTTCGAGGTCGGTGGTGCGCTCTTTCACGCGCGCCTCGAGCCCATTGCGTACTGCCTCGATCGCCTCCTTGGTCTTCCTGCGCTGCAAGAGGACAACGGCGGTCATCCAGATCGCAAACAGGTGCAGTCCGCGGTCGGCGAGAACCATCCGGGCGACTCCCCCCGGCGGAGAGACGATATAGCCGAGAACGATCAACACGGTGCCGGTTGTCGCGAAAAAAACGATGCCGTACCGCCATCGCGACCACGCGGCAAGAAACACCACTGCCAGGTAAAGCATGCCAGCGGAGACGCCAGGCGCGATCAAGCTATCCAATAAAAAAACGCCAATCGTGATCAGGACTAAGATCGCAAACAGCAAGACGTCCTGGCGCCTGACACCGGGCGCGTCGTGGCTCATGGTCTTATCCTTCCCCGGGCGCTCGAAAGCAGGTGCGGGCCGAACCCACCGGGACTCTTCGCCGACCGAGTCGACTATTTGGCCGTTCCTGCCGCCTAAGTCATACTCCAATAATGGATTCCCGCGATGGATGCAAATGGCGTCGGCCCCGTCTCGGGCCTCCTGGACCTGGAATCCTGCCCGCTCGAGCGCGTCGCGCAGGGTCATCCGAACCGCGTCCTGGTCGTCGACGATCAAGACCGTTGCCATCTTGCCGGCTCCCGAATGCGACGGACGAACCCAGCGGACCCGTGGCGCCTACGCCGCGGCCGGCCCATCGAGCGCGTCGCGGACCTTTCGTGCCAGGTCCAGTTTCTTGTACGGCTTCGAGAGAAGATGCACGCCCGGGTCCAGCCGTCCCTGGTGGACGACCGCGTTTTCGGCGTAGCCCGACGTGAACAGCACCTTGAGGCCGGGCCGCCGACGCCTGGCCCGGTCGGCCAATTGCCGGCCGGTCATGCCGCCCGGCATCACGATGTCGGTGAACAGCAGATCGACCGCGGCGCCGCCCTCCAAAACCGCCTCGGCGGCCGGGCCGTCGGGCGCCTGCAGGACCGCGTAGCCGAGCCCGGCCAGTTGGCTGACGACCAGCTCGCGGACGGCGGTATCGTCCTCCACGACCAGCACGGTCTCGTCGCCCCGCGGCAGCCCGGCCCCGAGCGGCTGCGCCTCCGCCGACGCCTCCAGGGCCGTCGCGTTCGGCAGGTAGAGGCGCATCGTCGTCCCGTGTCCGACCTCGCTGTAGATCTTCAAGTGCCCGCCGGACTGCTTGACGAAACCGTAGACCATGCTCAATCCCAGACCGGTGCCCTTGCCCGGACCCTTGGTCGTGAAGAACGGTTCGAACGCCCGCTCGATCACCTCCGGCGGCATCCCGACGCCGCTGTCGCTGATGGCCAGCATCGCGTAGTCGCCCGGCGTCACCTCCGCGTTCCGCGCCGCATAGCCGCTGTCGAGATGAACGTTCGCCGTCTCCAGCGTCAGCTTGCCACCCTGCGACATGGCGTCCCGCGCATTGATCGCCAGGTTGAGTAGGGCGTTCTCGAGCTGGGTCCGGTCGGCCGTCGCCAGATGCAGCCCCGCCGACGGATTGACCTCGATCTCGATATGCTCGCCAAGGGTGCGGCGCAGCATCGGCGTCATGCCGGCCACGACCCGATCGAGGTCGAGGGCCTGCGGTTGCAGCGGCTGCTGCCGCGCGAAGGCCATCAGTTGCCGGATCAAATCGGCGGCCTGGCCGGCCGCCGTCATCGCGGACCCGAGCGCGCTCCGCAGACGCGGGTCCTCGCCCGCCCGCCCCTCGGCCATCTCCAGGCTGCCCATGATCACGGTCAGCAGGTTGTTGAAGTCGTGCGCCACGCCGCCGGTCAACTGGCCGACCGATTCCATCTTCTGAGCCTGGGCAAGTTGCTGCTCGCGGGACTTCGTCTCGGTGATGTCGAAAGTCAGGCCGTAACCCATGGCGCGGCCGTCCTCTCCCGCCTCGATCTTGACGGTGTCGCGCATCCATACCGTTCCGCCGTCGGCGGCCATCATGCGGTACTCGATGTCGTACCGATCTCCCGGCTTGGTGCAGCTCGACATCACGGAAGCGAGCGCTTCCCGATCGTCGGGATGAAGGTGCCCAAGCCAAAAGCCCTCGTTCGACCAGTCCGCGGCCGAATAGCCGAGCATGTCCGCCCCCTGCGGCCCGATATAGGTGACTCGCTGCGTCGCCACGTCGTAGACGGAGGGGATGACGTTGGTGCTTTCCACCAGGTGGCGAAAGCGCCGTTCGCTCTGGCGCAGGGCTTCTTCGGCCCCCTTCCGATCAGTGATGTCCACGATCACGCCGGCAATCGCGTTGATGCGGCCGTCCGCGTCGTGCAGCGGAAACTTGACCTCATAGCTCCACTCCATGCCCGGCCGATCCTCGAAATGCATCTCGCGCGCGACCGCCTCGCCGGTTTCCAGTACCAACCGCTCATGCTCGGCGATCAGCGCGGCGTGGTCCGGCCGCAGAAAGTCCGCTGAGCGTCGCCCTAACACGGACTCCGGCAGGGCGCCGAACGCGGCGAAGATGCCCTTGTTCCCCATGACAATGCGACCCTCCAGGTCCTCGACGATCATGAGGACGGGTGCATTGTCCATGAAGGCGCGCAGCCTGCTCTCGCTCTCGCGCAGGTCCTTCTCACGCTTCTCGAGCGCCGCGACCATCGAGTCCAAGCTTTGGGCCAACTGCCCAATCTCGCCCCCGCCGTGATCCAACTCGCTGCGCGCCGTGAAATCGCCGCCGGCGATGCGCCGGCTGAGATCGACCAGTTTCCGCATCGGCTTCGTGATCAGGCGATCGCCCGCGACATATGCACTCAGGAACAGCAGGAGACCCAACGCGCCCACCCCGCCAAGGCCGCGCGTTAGATCTCGGTTGGCTTCGGCCACGATCTCCTCGGTAGGGACGCCGATGCTCGCATAGACCCGGGAGCCTGCGTCCGCATCGCCCAGTCTGACGACGTTGTAGAGCCGCTTGCGGCCGTCCAGCCCGACTGCTTCGAAGCTGCTCCCGGAATCGCGTCGCCTGATGGCTTCGAACAGTGGGGTCTCCGCAACGGAGCGCCCTATCCAGCGCTCCGGCTCCGGATATCGGGCAAGAACCGTGCCCTCAGAATCAATCAGTGTGAAACTGCCTCCCGGCGGCAGTTCCGCGCCGGCTATGATCTCGGCGAGCCAATCCAGGTCCAGGGCGGCGAAAACCACCGAGGCGATCCGCCCGTCGGCATCCTTCGCGGGAAGAGCCACGTTGAGCGAAGCCTTGCCCGTGATTCTGCCGACCTGGTAGTCGCCTACGGTAAAATCAGCCGACTGCATCGCGCGCTGAAACCACGAACGGTCGGCGGCGCTGAATGGATGCGCCATCGGCAGCGCGCTGCACAGGATATTGCCGTCCGGGTCGACGATGCCGAGGTTAGCGTAGCGTGGCTGATCTGTCTTGATCGCCGAGAGGAGAGCGCCGCACTCCGGGCTTTCCGGGTGGAGCGCCAGCGGCAGTCGCGCCAGCACGCCAAGCAGTGTGCGGCTGCTGTCGATAATTCTGGATTGGGCGCCGACGGCAGATTCCGAAGCGCGAATGATAAACTCAGTGGCATGCTCGATGGCGGAGCGCCGATCCTGGTAGCCCAGGAAGGAAATCAGTGCGGCGATCGGCAGCAGGCCGATCAATATCACGCCGGCCAATTGAAACCGAAGCCACGATGCTATGCGCATGTGCCCCCCCCGGGGGCTCATTGTATTCGCGTGGCTCGGTCCACCGAAGTGATCAAGGTCACAATACGCCTAATTCTCATTGTCTTCGCGGTTGGACGCCTATGCTTGGCCGATGGCTACGATACGGAGACTTGGCCAGCTCTGTTTGCGCTCCATCGAGAAGTCACGTCCGCCATCGGGGAAGCCCCGATCCTCGCGCGAACATGCTTAAGGAAGGGTTAAGCGCGCCGCCCTGCCGCCGCGCCCTAGGGACGCCGGCGCGTCCGTGACGTCCCGTCGCCGAAATTCGCGACAGGAATTTCGGCGGGAACGGGCCACTAAGTATTTGAATCCAGTGGCCTGCTTACCCCAGAAATTCGAAAACGAATTTCTGGGGCAGGACGCTAGGGTTTCATCTCGCGGCCGAGCACTTCGACCAGCTGCTGCCCGGGCCCCATGGCGGCCGCATTCGCGGCCGGCTGCTCGCCGGCCTGGTCGGAGCGTTGGCGGCGGGCGCCAGGGCTCGCCGGGCGACGCCGTTGGCCTGTGGGCTATCGCGCAGCGCCGCTTACCGCCCGCACCGATCTACACCACTCCGGTGGACGCTAACGCCCGAAAGGCCACAGGCCGTGGACCAGCGAGCCGATTACGAGACATGATCTCCCACAACCTATCGGTTCCCGTGACATCGCCGCTTGTCTGTGTGTGTCTCGTTCGAAACATGGCTCTAATGGCGACCCAGCCGGCTCAGACGCCGTGCAACGCAATGCGGTCGTTTTCAACCGTATCCGCATCGGACGCGCTGCGTGCGTGGGTAGCGGCCCAGTGACGCATCTCTTGAATTTCTTCACTGCGTATCTGTGCAAGGGGCACCAAGCGATCCAGCACGGCCATTAGATCGTCAGTCTGCAACTCGCAGGCCTTCCCGTTGGATCTGTAGAAGGCGTGGATCAGAGACTCGTTGATCCACGCTTCTATTTCGGCGCCCGTCAGCGCAATGCCGGACCCCAGTCGTTGATCTCCAGAGAGGCGGGCCAATTCATCGAGATTGAAGTTCTTCGGGTCGCGACCAGTTTCTAATAAGTGAATCCGGATAATCTGCCGCCTCTCCTCGTCGGTCGGCAGATCAACGAAAAATATTTCATCGAAACGCCCCTTACGCAGGAGTTCAGGTGGGAGGAGATCGATCTCGTTCGCTGTCGCAAACACAAATACCGCGGCCGTCTTTTCCTGGAGCCACGTCAAGAATCCGCCAAGAACGCGCAAGGAGACCCCGCTATCGCCGATGTACCCGCGAGACGCGGAGAGCCCTTTCTCGATCTCGTCAATCCAGAGTACGCAGGGTGCGACCGCCTCCGCTGTCTGCATCGCAGTCCTCAAATGTTCCTCTGACGAGCCGACAAGGGAGGAATAGACTTTCCCCATGTCCAAGCGGATTAGCGGCAAGCGCCACGAAGCTGCCACGCATTTGGCAGACCATGACTTACCGCAACCCGGAATGCCGGTGAGCAACACCCCGCGTGGCGGTTTTATCCCGAAGTTGCGGCCTTCCACGGAAAAAGCAGCTCGACGGGTTCGCAGCCAGTCCTTAAGGCGCGCCATGCCGCCAACATGATCTATCGATAGACCGGCAGTGTCGCAAAAATCCAGAATCCCACTCTTGCGAATTATTTGTCGCTTTTGACCTGTAATTTTTTCTACATCTTCCCAGTCCAGACGCCGATCGTCGACAACGGCGCTGGCGAGAGCGCTCTGGACCTCCATGTGGGTCAGGCCGAGCGACGCGTCGACTAACGCGCGCATTAGTTCCTCGTGACTGTCTTCGGCTAGCGATAGGCCAGGACTGCTCTTGACCGCCTTCATGAACCCTCGAACAAGATCCGAGATTTCTTCACGCCCCGGTAAGGGAAAATCCAGTATCGCGACTTCCTTCTCCAGTTCGTAAGGAAGGTTCGCGCTCGGCGCGACGATCAGGCAACTCGCTTGGTAGCCTTTCGTACGGATCGCGATCGCGAAGTCACGAAGGCGTCGGCGATAGATGGGATTAGCGCCGCGGTTGCTGAGATAAGGGTATGGGTCCAGTAGTATGAAAAGGTACCCCTGGGAATCGTGAATTGATCGTTCAGCCAGCTTTTCGAAAGTCTCTATTGCGCCTACGAGATCGGCTGCTGGATTGAGCGCCCCCTTATTCGAATTGTCAGACTTCCGAAGTGCGTAGATGCCACGGCTCGTGCTCCAGATGTGAACCTTACGTGACAACTTTGACGCGACGATTTCTATCTCTTTGAGTAGCCGATCTTCCTCAAACGTCGTGACATGCACGATCGGATGGCGCGCAGTTAGCAAGTTTCGAAGTTCCTCCAAGAATCTGAAGGCCGGAAGGCTGCGTGCCATGACTCTCGAACCTCTCTGGCGCGTTCGACATTTTTGAGGGCATTGTCGTCCCGCGCGTAGGAATTGACGCAGACGCTATTCAAACGAATAGGAAACCTACAGACGCTAAGAAACGATGAACTTCGATCCGCTGCGTGAGGGCGCACTTTCGTACTTAAGCCGCCGCGGGCGGCCGGAAAGAGCCTAGCCGCAGCACCGTCGCCGCCGCCGCGGCCGCGGTCTGATAGACTGTCGTCCATGACGCGCGCGCGCGCCTCGCTTGGATTCCGCGCCGTCCTGGCGACGGCGCTGCTGCTCGCGCTCGGCGGCTGCCTGTCGCCGCGCGCCGTCGAGGCCAACCGCGTGCTCGCCGACATTGCCGCCGGCGCCGGCCCGAGCCGGCTCAAACAGACGACGCCGGCGCCGGGACGGCGCGCCGTCGCCTATATCGTCGAGACGCGCCAACGCGCCGCCGATCTCTACCTTCCCGGCGGCGGGGTCGAGCCGGCGGCGGGGCTGGTGCTCGTCCCCGGCCTCGCGCCGGAAGGCAAGGACGATCCCCGGCTGAGCGCGCTCGCCGCCACCCTGGCGCGCGCCCGCTTCCTCGTCCTCGTCCCCGACATTGCCAGCCTGCGCGCGCAGCGCGTCGATCCGGCCAATATCCGCGAAATCGCCGATGCGCTGGCGCATTTGACCGACCCCGACGCCGGTCTGGCGGCGGGCCGCGCCGGGCTGACCGCGATCTCCTACGCGGTCGGGCCGGCCCTGCTCGCCGCGATCGAGCCCGATGTGCGCGATCGGGTGGGCCTGTTCGTCGGCGTCGGCGGCTATCACGACCTCGAGGCCGTGATCGCATTCTTCACCACCGGCCACTACCGGGCGCGGCCGGACGGGCCGTGGCGCCGGCGCACGCCGAACGAATACGGCAAGTGGGTGTTCGTCGAGGGCAACCTGGCGCGGCTGAGCGATGCGCGCGACCGCGAGCTGCTGCGCGCGATGGCGGCGCGCCGGCGCGGCGATGCCGGCGCCGGCCTCGGTGACCTGGCGGCCGGCCTCGGCCCCGAGGGTCGGTCCGTTTACGAGCTGCTGGTGAACGCCGATCCGGCGCGGGTCGGCGCGCTCATCGCCGGCCTGCCCGAAGCGATGCGCGCGGACCTCATGGCCCTCGACCTCGCCCGCCACGACCTGTCGGGGTTGTCGGCGCGCGTCATCCTGATACACGGACGCGACGACCCGATCATTCCGGCCAGCCAGAGCGTCGCGCTCGCCGCCGCCCTGCCGCCGGGTCAGGCGCGCCTGTTCGTGGTCGGCAGCCTGGCGCATGCCGAGCTCGGCCCCGGCGGCCTGTTCGACACCTACACCCTGTGGGAGGCCATCTTCGCCGTGCTGCAATGGCGCGACGGCGTCGCCGATTAGGCTTGCCCGCGCCTGTGCATGGGGTTGTTTTTCGATTTTTCGGAAACGCCCCCCCTCCCCGGTCACGTCGGCTCGTCCTCCAGCGGCTCGCCGTCGAGGCTGCGGATGAGCGCGCGCAGCTCCGCGGCGGCGGCGTCGACGGCCGCGCCTTCGGTGCCGCGCAGCACCAGGCTGGTGCCGAACTTGCCTTGCCGGAAGAACGGGTAGCTGCCGATCTCGAGCTGCTTGTAGCGGTTCTGCAGCGCGCCAAGCCCGGCGGCGATGGCGCCCTCGGCGAGGAAGACGCCAATCGTGCGCGACAGCATCGGCGGGCCGCCGGCCAGGCCGTGCTTCAGCCCGGCGAACATGGCCTGCATGATGCTCGGCACGCCGGCGAGGACATAGACGTTGCCGATCCGGAAGCCGGGGGCGACGCTGACCGGGTTATCGATGAGCGCGGCGCCGGCCGGGGTGTTGGCCATGCGCAGCCGCGCCTCGTTCAACTGCTCGGCGCCGTAATGCGCCTGCAGCCGCGCCGCCGCCTGCGCGTGGCGCACCAGCTTCACGTCGAAGGCCTTGGCGACGCTCGCCGCCGTGATGTCGTCGTGGGTCGGGCCGATGCCCCCGGTGGTAAAGACGTGGTCGTAGCGGGCGCGGCATTCGTTGACCGCGCGCACGATGTCGGCCTCGACGTCGGGGACGACGCGGACCTCGCGCAGCCGCACGCCGATCGCCTCGAGCTCGACGGCGAGATACGCCACGTTCGTGTCGCGCGTGCGGCCCGAGAGGATCTCGTTGCCGATGATGACGACGGCGGCGGTGACGGGCGGGCGATCGGACATGGCGGCGACGCCCGGCCTCAGGGTTGCGCCTGCACCTCCCCGTCCTCGGCGCGCGGATACCCGGCCCGGCGCATGCACTCGGCGACGATGCGCCGGCGGCGCTCCTCGCCGCCGTAGGCGTCGAGGCTGGACACCAGGTCGTTGTCGGCCGCCGGTCCGGCGATCCCCTCGCGCACCACGGCGATGTCGCGGTCGATGGCGGCGTCGCGCTCGACCACCGCGCCGGCCTGTCGCCGGCAGGCGTCGAGGGCGGCGGCGGCTTCGTCGGAGGTGACCACCGGCGGCGGGCGATCGTCCCGCGCCGGGAAGAACGAGCACCCGCCGAGCAGCAGGGCCGCGAGCATAACAAAACGGTTCATCGGGCGCCTCTCGGGCTGCCAGGACAGGGAGTGACCGTCCCCCTACCTTGCTCCCGTTGCGGCCGCGTTTCAACTGGTGAGGCGCAGGATGTCGTTGAGGGTGGTCGCCAGCGAGATCGCCAGCACCGCCGTCAGCCCACCGACGACGCACAGGCGTTGGACATGATGGCTGACCCGCCGGCCGCGCAGCCGCTCGACCGCGAGGAACAGCAGGTGTCCGCCGTCGAGCAGCGGGATCGGCAGCAGGTTGAACAGGCCGACATTGACCGACAGCATCGCCGTGATGACGACCAGGGCGGCCAGCCCGAGCTCGGCCACCTTGCGGCCGCTGATCTGGGCGATGCGCAGCGGGCCGGCGAGGTCCTCGAGGCCGCGCGCGCCGGTCGCCACCTGGCGGACGAACGCGATGTTCTGTGCGGTGAAGGCTACTGTCTGCTCGAAGGCGAAGGCGCCTGCCGCCAGCGGGCCGACCGCGACCCGCTCGCGACCGGCGGCGACGGCGCCGATGTCGCCGCGGAGCGCGCCGTCGCGCGCGACCGTCACCGGTCGGACGACGACGCTGCGCCCCATCCCGTCGCGTGTCACGGTCAGCACGATGTCGCGGCCGGCGGCGCCGGCCACGACCGCGTCCACGGCGGCGAAACTGTCGACCGGCCGCCCATCGACGGCGATGATTCGGTCGCCGGCGTGCAGGCCGGCCGCGGCGGCCGAACCGGCCGGGGCGACGCCGCCGATCTCCGGCGACGGCACAACGCGGCCGACGATGAGGACCAGCGCCGCCAGGGCGGCCACGGCGAATACCAGGTTCGCCAGCGGCCCGGCGAGCAGGATGGCGGCGCGGCGGCCGGCCGGCAGAGTCGCATAGGAACGCGCGGCGTCGGCCATGCTCCGCGGCCGCGTCTCGTCCGTGCGGTCGCCTTCGCCGAACATGCGGACATAGCCGCCGAGCGGCAACAGGCACAGCTTCCAGCGCGTGCCGCGGGAGTCGGTCCAGCCCAGCAGTTCCTTGCCGAAGCCCACGGCGAAGACGTCGACCCGCACCCCGAAATGGCGGGCGGCGAGGAAATGGCCGAACTCGTGGACCACCGTGATGACGACCACCATCGCGAGGAACGTGGCGCCATAACCGAGCGACGCGACCAGGATATCGACCACGGCTCAGCCTCCTCTGTTTCAATCGTTGCGGCGAGCGTAAGGTTAGAAAATGGTAAAAATCAAGATAAATTACAGTATATTTCAAGTAACGTTAACCCAGACGGTTAATAGACGCGGCGGCAATGCTTCGGGGCCGGCGCCGCCGGCCCGGTTTGTGCGACGCCGGGCGCGCGCCTATCCTGTCCGCCATGGATTTCCCCGAGCCGCTGGTCCCCGGCCGCCTGATCCGCCGTTACAAGCGCTTCCTCAGCGACGTCGCGCTGGCCGGCGGCGCGACGGTCACCGCCCACTGCCCCAACCCCGGCGCGATGCTGGGTCTCGACGCGCCGGGGTCCGAGGTGTGGCTGTTGCCGGCGCGCGGCGCCGGACGCAAGCTGCCCTACGGCTGGGAGTTGATCCGCGTCGGCCCGGCACTGGTCGGGATCAACGCCGTCCGCGCCAACGGCCTCGCCGTCGAGGCGATCGGCGCCGGCCGCGTGCCGGCGCTTGCCGGCTACGCCTCGCTGCGCCGCGAGGTCCGCTACGGCCGCGCCTCGCGCATCGACATTCTTCTGGAAGGCGACAGCCGGCCGCCCTGTTACGTCGAGGTGAAGAACGTGCACCTGAAGCGGGGCGATGACGCCGAGTTTCCCGATTCGGTCACGATCCGCGGCGCCAAGCACCTCGACGAGCTGAGCGCGGTGGCGGCACGGGGCGGCCGGGCGGTCATGCTCTATGTCGTGCAGCGGGCCGACTGCGGCCGCTTCGCCGTCGCCGCCGACATCGACCCGGCCTACGCGGCGGCGCTGGTTCGGGCGCGCGCCGCCGGGGTCGAGACGCTGTGCTATGCCTGCACGGTCTCGGTGCAGGCCATCGAGGTCGCGGGGCCGCTGCCGCTGGCGCCGTAGCGCGGGCTTGCAAAACCGCCCGTTGCGGCCATTTATGGAGACATTCGCGGCGCGCCGCCCCGCGGGCAACCGAGAGAGTCCATCCGTCCGATGAGCAAGTCCGAAGCGGCCTACGACTGGAACGCCGAGCACCGCCGCATCAAGCTGCACGGCCCGGAGGCCTTTGCGGCGATGCGCCGGGCCGGCCGCCTGGCGGCCGAGACGCTCGACTACGTCACGCCCCATGTGCGTCCCGGCGCGACCACGGCCGAGCTCGACCGGCTGTGCCACGACTTCATCGTCGAACGCGGGGCAGTGCCGGCGCCGCTCAATTACCGCGGTTTTCCCAAGTCGATCTGCACCTCGATCAACCACGTCGTGTGCCACGGCATCCCGGGCGAGAAGAAGCTGCAGGACGGCGACATCCTCAATATCGACGTGACCGTCATCCTCGACGGCTGGCACGGCGACACCAGCCGCATGTTCCTGGTCGGCAAAGTCGGGGTGAAGGCGCAGCGCCTGATCGACGTGACCTATGAGGCGATGCAGCGCGGCATCGAGGCGGTACGGCCCGGCGCCCGGCTCGGCGACATCGGCCACGCCATCCAGAGCTTCGCCGAGGCCAGCCGATGCTCCGTCGTGCGCGACTTCTGCGGCCACGGCATCGGCCAGGTGTTCCACGACGCGCCAAGCATCCTACATTTCGGCAACCCGGGCACCGGCCCGGCGGTGCGCGAAGGCATGATGTTCACGATCGAGCCGATGATCAACGCCGGCCGCTACGAGGTGAAGCTGCTCGACGACGGCTGGACCGCGGTGACCCGCGACCGATCGCTGTCGGCGCAGTTCGAGCACACGTTGGGCGTCACTGCCGACGGCTGCGAGGTCTTCACCGGCTCCCCCGCCGGTCTCGACCGGCCGCCCTACTCGGTGTGAACGGGCGGCTCTAGCCGGGAGGCTCCCTTGGCCGACAAGCGCAGCGAGAAACCCCACTATCTGGGCCATCGCCAGCGCCTGCGCGACCGCTTCCTCGCCGGCGGGGCCGGCGCGCTGCACGACTACGAGATGCTTGAGCTCCTGCTCTACCAGGCGCGGCCGCGCGGCGATATGAAACCGCTGGCCAAGACGCTGCTGCGCCGCTTCGGCGGCTTCGCCGGCGTGGTGGCGGCGAGCCCGCGCGAGCTGGCCGAGGTGGACGGCGTGGGCGAGGCCTCCATCGTCGCACTGAAGACGGTGCAGGCGGCGGCCCTGCTGATGGCCCGCCAGGAGCTCATCGACCGGCCGGTCATCGGCTCGTGGAAGAAACTCCTCGACTACTGCCACGCGGCCATGGCGCATGAGAAGGTCGAGCAGTTCCGCCTGCTGTTCCTCGACGGCAGGAACGCGCTGATCGCCGACGAGCTGCAGCAGCGCGGCACCATCAACCACACGCCCGTCTATCCGCGCGAGGTCGTCAAGCGGGCGCTCGAGCTCGGCGCCGCCGCGATCATCATGCTGCACAACCATCCGTCGGGCGACCCGACGCCGTCGCAGGACGACATCGCCATGACCCGCGAGGTGGCGGCGGCGGCCGACAAGCTGGGCATCGCCCTGCACGACCACCTCATCATCGGCCGCAAGGGCCACGCCAGCCTGCGCGGCCTCGGGCTGCTGTGAGGCCGGCCGGAAAAGCGAGCGCCCGGCGCCAGGTTAGGGCCTGTTAACCGTTTTCATGCTTGTTTATGGCGGGCGGCGGTACGGGCCGGTTGCGGGGGCACGGCTTCGCGACCGCCGCAAGGCATCGGAAAACGGGGAGAGGAAGCGCGGATGAGCGAGGGCCCGCCGACGCTGGGGTACATCGTCTCGGTTTCCGGGTCGAAGGCCACGGCCGTCCTGGTCAATGGCGCCGCCGCAAAGCCGGACGGCGCCGGCAGCGTGCAGCTCGGCGCCCTGGTCAAGATTCCGACCCCGCGCGCGCTGGTCTTCGGCATCATCAACGGCCTGTCGATCGACGAGCCGTCCTCGCCGCCGGCCGCCGCCGACCGCAAGACCATCGAGGTCGACCTGTTCGGCGAGGGCCTAATGGCCGACGGCGGCGGCGATTTCACCTTCCGGCGCGGCGTCTCCATCCATCCCGCCCTGCAGCAGCCGATCTTCGCGGCCAGCTCGGAAGACCTTGCCCGCATCTATGCCAGGCCGGCCGCTTCCAACGCCCGCATCGGCAGCATCCATCAGAGCCCGGACCTGCCCGCCTTCGTCGTCACCGACCGCCTGCTGGGCGAGCATTTCGCGATTCTCGGCACCACCGGCTCGGGCAAGTCCTGCGCGGTCGCGCTCATCCTGCGCGCGGTGCTGGAGGCGCATGCGAACGGGCACATCCTGCTGCTCGATCCACATAACGAGTACGCCGCCGCGTTCGGCGACCTGGCCGAGGTCGTCACCACGGTGACGCTGCAAATCCCCTACTGGCTGCTCAACTTCGACGAGACCTGCGCCGTCATGGTCGGCAAGGCCTCGGCGACGGCGGAGAGCGAGATCGCCATCCTCAGCGACGCCATCGTCGCGGCGAAGGCCAAGTTCGCCAACGACGGCGACATGGCCGAACACCTGATGGTCGATACGCCGGTGCCGTACCGGCTGTCGGACCTGCTGAAGCACATCGATGAGGCGATGGGTCGGCTCAACAAGGCCGACGGGTCGGCGCCCTTTCTGCGCCTGAAGGCGCGGATCGATTCCCTACGGTCGGACCAGCGGTTCTCGTTCATGTTCGCCGGCCTGCAGGTGCGCGACATCATGGCCGAAATCCTGTCGCGCCTGTTCCGCATCCCGGTCGCGGGCAAGCCGATCACCATCATCGACCTGTCGGGCGTCCCCTCGGAGATCGTCGACGTCGTCGTTTCCGTGCTTGCCCGCATGATCTTCGACTTCGGCGTGTGGACCGAACGCGAGGACGCGGTGCCGCTGCTGCTCGTCTGCGAGGAGGCGCACCGCTACATCCCGCGCGTGGAGGACGCCGGCTTCGGCCCGACGCGCAGGGCCATCTCGCGCATCGCCAAGGAAGGCCGCAAGTACGGGGTGTCGCTGTGCCTGGTCACGCAGCGGCCGTCGGAAATCTCCGAGTCGATCCTGTCGCAGTGCAGCACGCTGTTCGCGCTGCGCATGAGCAACGAGCAGGACCAGACCTTCGTCCAGCGGGCGCTGCCGGAGAGCGCGCTCGGCTTCCTCGCCACGCTGCCGGCGCTGCGCGTCCAGGAGGCGATCGTCGTGGGCGAGGGCGTGACCGTGCCGATGCGCGTCCACTTCGACGACCTGCCGCCCGACCAGCGGCCGCGCAGCGAGGCCACCGCCTTTTCCGCCGGCTGGCAGGACGACCGCGGCGACGCCGAGGTGGTCGCCGAGACGGTCGACCGCTGGCGGCGC
This sequence comes from Dongiaceae bacterium, assembly GCA_040881945.1. GTDB lineage: Bacteria > Pseudomonadota > Alphaproteobacteria > Dongiales > Dongiaceae > JBBECF01. The sequence continues at coordinate 17,839 of JBBECF010000116.1, forward strand.
CAGGCGCGTTAGCCGGGGTCCGCCGGCCCGCCGAAGCGGGCGTCGCGCCAGGCAAGCGCCGCCTTCAGCCCGTCGCGCCGCGCGATCTCGGCGAAGGCGCGGCCTTCCGTTGTCTCCATGCTTTCGATTTGGACGTCAATATCGAGGGCCATGGCGAGCGCCTGGCTGAACCCCATCGCCTCATAGGTGCGGTTGATCGCCTGCTTGGTCATGGCGACGGCGGCGCGGTCCATGACCGCGATGTCGCGCGCCATGGCCAGCGCGGCCGCCAGCTCCTGGCCGTCGGGCACGACGCGGTTGATCATGCCGATGGCCAGCGCCTCGGCCGCCGTGACCTTGTCGGTGCCGGTCAGCAGCAGCTCCTTGGCCTTCTTCGGGCCGGTGAGCCAGGGCAGGAGCAGGGCGACGATGCCGCTGCCGAAGCGCAGCTCGGGCTCGCCGAAGCGGGTGCCCTCGGCGGCGATGGTGATGTCGCAGGCCATGGCGAGCTCGCAGCCGCCGGCGAGACAGTAGCCCTTGACCGCGGCGATGGTCGGCCGGCTCAGGTGCCAGAAGCGCATGATGATGTCGAAATCGCGCTGCAGCACCGGCCGCCAGTCGGCGACGCCGTGCTTCGGCGTCTCGGCCCCGTCCTTGAGGTCGAACCCCGAGCAGAAGGCGCGCCCCGCCCCGGCGACGACCAGGGCGCGCACGCCTTCGTCGCCTTCGACCGCGTCGAGCGCGGCGTTGAGCTCGTCGATCATGCGCCGGTCGATGGCGTTCAACCGTTCCGGCCGGTTCAGGGTCAGCAACCCGACCGCGCCGCGTGTTTCGTAGGCGATGGTATCGTAGGCCATGGCCGGTTCCCCCAAGCTTATCCAGTCGTATTGACGGCTATTTGGACCGTCTTGCCAATGGCCCGTTGGTTGGCAGCCGGACGGGAGTCCGGCAATTGCATTTCCGCCGCGAAACGGACATGATCCCCGGCGTGCCGGCGGTCTGCGGGACTCCGCCACGGCCGCCGTGCCGGCGACACGAAAAAACGTTTCAATAGCTCACCCGGGGAGGGGGCAATGACAGGCAGCAAGAATCAGAATCCATATCGAGTGACCCGCCGCACGGCCTTGCAGGGTCTTGCGGCGACCGCCGGGTTGACCGCGGCGTCCTTGGCGGCGCCGTACATCGTTCGACGCGCCGGGGCCGCCGAGCCGATCAGGGTCGGCGTGATATCGCCGTTGACCGGGGCGTGGACGGTGTATGGACGCGCCCACGCCTCCGGCTTCGAGCTGGCGGTGGACGAGATCAACGCCCGCGGCGGCGTCCTCGGCCGGCCGATGGAAGTGGTGCTCGGCGACTCCAAGACCGAGCCCCGCATCGTCGTCGAGCAGGCCAATCGGCTGATCCGGCAGGAGAAGGTGGATTTCCTCGCCGGTACGTTCTCCTCGGCCGAGCGCCAGGCGGGCGCGCCGGTCGCCACGCAGGCCAACAAGATCCTGCTCTATCCCACATTCTACGAAGGCCAGGAGAAGGAGTACTACCCGGGCGTCTGCAACAAGAACATCTTCATGTTCGGACCCGAGCCGACGCAGCAGGTCTACCCCTTCATGGACTACATGATGGGCAAGTTCGGCAAAAAGTTCTTCATGATCGGATCGGACTACGTCTGGCCGCAAGTGACCAATCTGGTGACCAAGCGCAAGATCGCCGAGCTGGGCGGCGAGGTCGTGGCCGAAGTCTATATTCCGTTCAACACGCCGCAGTACGATTCCGTGCTCCGCGACATCCGCAACTCCGGCGCCAACATCATCTTCCACAGCCTGACCGGCAGCGACACGGTCAATTTCGGCCAGCAATTCCACGCGGCCGGAATGAGCAAGGATTTCGCCTACTGGACCGTGGACGACGAGGAGGTCGTGACCTCCGGCTTGGGGCCCAAGGTTTCGGCCGGCCATTACGTCAGCTTCGACTACTTCATGTCGATCCAGCACCCGAACAACAACACGTTCCTGGAGTCCTTCAAGAAGAAGAACGGCAATGACGCGCTGATGAACACCGTCGGCGTCGCCATGTATAACGCCGCGCACATGGCGGCGCTGGCCATCGAGAAGACGGGCGAAGTGTCGACCGACGCCCTGCGCGAGGGGCTCGAGGACCTGGTGTTCGACAAGGCGCCGCAAGGCAAGGTGACGATGCGCAAGCTCGACCATCAGGCGGTCGTGCCCTCGTATCTGATGCGCGTGCGCGAGGACTGGACGTCGGTCAACGACATGTTCGAGGAGATCATGTCGGTGCCCGAGGCTATCCCGCTCGATGCCCGCTGCGAATACCCGCTGAAGTAGGTCTGCGTCGATCGTCCCGGCGATCCGCGCCGTGCACGCCGGTGGCGTGGGCGGCGCGGGTCGCCGACCCTAGTCACCGGGCGCGGGGAGTCACCCTCCATGTCGTCGACGGTCATCAGTCTCGTCACCGACGCGACGCTGCTGACGCTGACGCTGGCGCTGGCGTCGCTCGGCTTGGCCGTGGTCTTCGGCCTGATCGGCGTCATCAACATGGGCCACGGCGCGATGCTGACGCTCGGCGCCTATTTCATGTGGGCCTCGATCCGCGCCGGCATTCCGTTCGCCCCGGCCGCCGTGCTGGCCGCGGCCGGCGTTGCCTTGATCGGGTTGGCGCTCGAACATTTCATCCTGCGCCATTTTTACGATCGGCCGTTCGACACGCTGCTCATAACCTGGGGGTTCTTTCTCGTCACCACGGAGATCATCAAGCTCGTCTTCGGCTCCAGCTTTCGCGACGTGCCCAGCCCCCTGCCGGAGGCCTTCGACCTCGGCTTCCAGCGCGTGCCGGCCTATCGCGCGGCGCTCGCGGCCTTCACGCTGACGCTTCTCCTCGGCATCGCGTTCGTATTCTACCGGACCAACCTCGGCATCAAGATCCGGGCCCTGGTACAGAACCGCGAAATGGCGAGTCTGCTCGGCCTCAACATCGCCGCTACCTATAAACTCGTCTTCGTCAGCGGCTCGTTCCTCGCCGGTCTCGCCGGCGCCCTCATCGCGCCGATGTTCAGCGTCCACCCCTATATGGGAATGGACTTTCTGGTCCGGAGCTTTTTCGTCGTCATCGTCGGCGGCATCGGCCAGATCCTGGGCGGCACGTTGGTCGGCAGCTTTCTTATCGGCGGCGCCGAAACCTTCTTCGCCCAGTTTTCGACGCAGACCTTCGCGCAGACCGTCGTGTTCGCGCTCGCCATCATCGTGCTGCGCTTCCGCCCCGAAGGCCTGTTGACTCCGAGGTCGGGGCAATGACGGCCGCCGGCCCCGCCACGCCCTCGCTCGGGCGAAGGTTGACCTCGTCGGAGGACGGGGTCGCCGTCCTGGCCCTGGCGCTGTTCGCCCTCCTGCCGGTCGTCGTGTCGGGCTATTCGATCTACATCCTGCCGCAATACATGCTGCACGGCGTCATGGCCATGTCACTCGCCCTGTTATGGGGCAGGGGCGGCGTCCTGAGCTTCGGTCAGGCCGGGTTCTACGCCCTCGGCGCCTATACGATGGGGCTCTGTTACCGGTGGGTTCCGCTCGTCAATCCGGCCTATGCCGGGATGCTGATCGCCTTCGCCGTCGGCGGCCTTCTCGCCGCCGTGCTCGGCTATTTCCTGTTTCGCGCCGGCGTCCGCTCGGCTTACTTCGTCCTCGTCACGCTCGCGGTCTCGATCATCGCCGAGCAGGTGGCGGTGAGCCAGTCGCAGATCACCGGCGGGTGGAACGGCATGTATATCGACCGCATGTCGCTCACGCTCGGGGACGCGGTGAACGTTTCGCTGTTCGACGATGCGCCGATGTACTACTTCGTGCTGGTCGTCGTCGTCGCGGTGTACGCCTGCCTGCGCTGGCTCGCACACGCCAAGTTCGGCAAGGTGCTCGTCGGCATCCGCGAGAACGAGGACCGCGTGCTTTCGCTGGGTTTCGATGTCTCCGCCTACAAGACGGCAACCTTCGCCATCGCCGGTGCGCTGTCGACCTTTGCCGGCGCCCTCTACGGCACGCATGCCGGCTTCGTGGCGCCATCGCTGGGCGGCGTGCTGTTCTCCACCGAGGTCGTGGTTTGGGTGGCGATCGGCGGGCGATCGAGCCTGTTGGGCGCCTTTTTGGCGGCGATCGGCGTGTCGTTCCTGTCAAACTACTTGAGCGCGCTGATCCCGGCCTATTGGCCGCTCGTCCTCGGCATGCTGTTCCTTGCGGTCATCATCTTCTTCCGCGGCGGCGTCGCCGGCGCGCTCGCCCGTTGGACCCGGCAGCCGGCAACGCGGAGCGCCGGCAATGGCTGAGCTGTTGCGGACCGACTCGCTGACGAAGACCTTCCGCGGGCTCGTCGCCAACAGCGGGATCGACTTCTCGCTCGATGTCGGCGAGATCCGCTGCATCATCGGTCCCAACGGCGCCGGCAAGACGACCTTCATCAGCATGATCTCCGGTCACCAGGCGCCGACGGCCGGCGCGATCTGGTTCAAGGGCCGCAACATCACGGGCCTGCCGGTCTACCGCATCGCCCGCTTGGGCATCCTGCGCAAGTTCCAGACGCCGACCGTGTTCGACAATCTTACCGTCTACGAAAACACCGAGCTGGCGGTCCTGGCGACGCCGACGCCGTCGCGCGAGCGATACGCCAAGATACTGAAGACATTGGAGCTCGTGCGTCTCGCCGATGTCGTGGCGCAGATCGTCGGCACCCTGTCGCACGGGCAGCGGCAATGGCTCGAAATCGGCATGCTGCTCGCGCGCGATGCCGAGCTCTTGCTTCTCGATGAGCCGACCGCCGGCATGACGGCCGAGGAGACGCATGCCACCGGCGAGCTGGTCCGTCGCCTCGTGGAGGAACTGCGGCTCGCCGCCATCATCATCGAGCACGACATCAATTTCATCCGCGATCTGCGCGCGCCGGTCACCGTGCTGCACCTCGGTAAGATTCTCGTCGAGGGCTCGTTCGCCGAGATCTCCGGGGACGCCCAGGTGCGCAGCGTCTATCTGGGGGACGCCTGAATGGCGCTTGTCGTCGACCGGGTGACCGCCGGCTACGGCCCGATCACGGTGCTGCGCGACGTATCCTTCGCGGTCGAGCACGGCGAGATTCTCGGCGTGCTCGGCCGCAACGGCATGGGCAAGACCACGCTGATCCGCTGTCTTGCCGGCCTGATCCGCCCGTCGCAGGGATCGATCTCGCTCGACGGCCAGGACTTCACGCATCTCCCGCCGCACGAGCGGGCGCGGCGCGGGATCGCCACGGTCGTGCAGGGGCGCGGCATCTTTCCGCGGCTTACCGTGCGCGAGAACCTGGAGATGGGCCGCATCGCCGGCGGCGGCGCCAAGCGCAGCCGGCTCGACGAGGTGATCGGCTATTTCCCGCGGCTCGGCGAACGCCGGACGCAAGTCGCCGGCACCCTCTCCGGCGGCGAGCAACAGATGCTGGCCATCGGGCGCGGTCTGATGACCGACCCGACGGTGATGCTGCTGGACGAGCCCTCCGACGGTATCATGCCGATGCTCGTCCAGCAGATCGCCAGGATCGTGCAACAGATCAACGAACGGGCCGGGCTGACGGTCATCATCGTCGAGCAGAACGTGCCGATGATGTTCGGGATGACCGACCGCTGCATCGTTCTCGAAAAGGGGCGCATCGTCGCCCAGGGGACGCGCGAGGAGGTCTCGCGCAGCGAGGTCATGAAGGAATACCTCGCCATCTAGTGTAGTGCGTCGGAAATATATTGACATAACGTGGGTGTGCGGTATACTGTT
>JBBECF010000117.1:0-23293 GCA_040881945.1 Dongiaceae bacterium
GGCGAAGACGGAGACGCCGTACTTCGCGGCGTCGTCGCGGTCGCGCTGGGCGCGCCGGCGCACGTTCTCCATTTCGGCGAGCGCGCGCAGGAGCTGGTCCTTGAGCGCCGCCGCCTCGGCCCGGGCGGCTTCGAGCTGCGTGTTCGCGTCGGCCTCGGCTGCACCGGGCGGCGCCTCGGCCGCCGCCGGTTCGGGCCGGGCGTCCGGTTCCCGGTCGTCGCCGTCCTGCTCGCGGTCCGCCATCGCCACCATGCGTTCCTCAGTACCCTTTGATGCCGTCGCCGATCATGCGGCCGATCACCTTGGCGGTGTAATCGACCGTCGGGATGATGCGGGCGTAGTCGATGCGCGTCGGGCCGATCACGCCGATGGCGCCGACGGTCCTGTGCCGGCTGTCCCGGTAGGGCGCGATCACCATCGAGCAGCCGGTGAGCCCGAACAGCTCGCTTTCCGCGCCAACGAAGATCTGCACGCCCTGCGCGTTTTCCGCCGCCTCGAGCAGGCGCAGCAGCGCCTCCTTCGCCTCGAGCGCGGCGAACAGCGCGCGAATCCTCTCGAGATCGCCCAGCGCGGTCACGTCGTCGAGCAGATTGGCCTGGCCGCGCACGATGAGGGCGCCGCCCTTGGTGCCGCCGGCCCAGGTGGCCAGACCCGCCGAGACGACGCGGCTGGTCAGGGCGTCGAGTTCGGCGCGCTGGCTCTCCAGCTCGCCGACGACGTCGGCGCGCGCCTCGTCGACCGTGCGGCCGACGAGGCGGGCGGTGAGATAGTTGCTCGCCTCGACGAGCGAAGAGGCCGGCATGCCCACGGGCACGTCGATGATCCGGTTTTCGACCAGGCCGCCCTCGGTGACCATGACGACGAGCGCGCGGCCCGGGCCGAGATGGACGAATTCGATATGCTTCAGCGGCCGGTCCGTCTGCGGCGCCACCACCAGGCCGGCGCAGCGCGCCAGGCCGGAGAGCATGGTCGTCGCCTCCTCCAGCACCTCCGGCAGGCTGCGCCCGGTGGCGGCGCAACGGCCGTCGATGCTGTCGCGCTCCTCCTTGGTCAGCCCGCCGATCTCCAGGAGCCCGTGCACGTAGAGCCTGAGCCCGAGATCGGTCGGCAGCCGGCCGGCCGAGGTGTGCGGCGCATAGAGCAGGCCGATCTCCTCGAGGTCGGCCATGACGTTGCGGATGGTGGCCGGCGACAGGGCCATGCCAAGCCGCCGCGATAGCGTGCGCGAGCCGATCGGCTCGCCGGTCTCGACATAGGCGTCGACGATGTGGCGGAAGATGTCGCGCGAGCGCTGGTTGAGCTCGCCGACGATCGGTTGCTGCTTGTCGAGAATGGTCATCGTTCGTTCGCCCATGGCACGCGCTGGAATGTAGGTGGCCGGCCGACGAGCGTCAACGCCGCGGGCCGGGCTGGACCTTGCCGTGAGGCCGCGTTAGCTTGGCGCCCCCGGCCTTCGCGCCCTTAGGAGCCCGTTCGTGAACCAACCGTTGCGTCCCTCCGGCCGGGCCCCCGACGCGTTGCGGCCGATCGTGCTCAGCACCGGCGTCAACAAGCATGCCGAGGGGTCGTGCCTGGTCCAGTTCGGCGACACGCAGGTGCTGTGCACGGCCAGCGTCGAGGACCGCGTGCCGCCGTTCCTGCGCAACAGCGGCCGCGGCTGGGTGACGGCCGAATACGGCATGCTGCCGCGCGCCACCAACACGCGCACCGACCGCGAGGCGGCGCGCGGCGGCCAGGGCGGCCGCACCCACGAGATCCAACGCCTGATCGGCCGGAGTTTGCGCGCCGTCACCGACCTCGCCGGCTTCGGCGAGCGCCAGATCAAGGTCGACTGCGACGTGATCCAGGCCGACGGCGGCACGCGCACGGCTTCGATCACCGGCGGCTACGTGGCGCTGCATCTCGCGTTCCAGCACCTGCGCGAAATCCGCGCCGTCGCCAAAATGCCGCTCAGCGACCAGGTGGCCGGCGTGTCCTGCGGACTGCTGCGCGGGGTGCCGGTCCTCGACCTCGACTACGCCGAGGACTCGACCGCGCAGGCCGACGCCAATTTCGTGCTGACCGGCAGCGGCGGCATCGTCGAGATCCAGGGCACGGCCGAGCAGGCGCCATTCGACGAGGCGGCGTTCCTGGCGATGCTGGCGCTGGCGCGTAGCGGCACGGCCGAGTTAATCGCACACCAGCGCGCGGCCCTCGGCCTCTAGCACATGACGCATCGGCGCTTCGCCGGCGGCCGGCTGGTCATCGCCAGCCACAACCCGGGCAAGACCTGGGAAATCGCGACGCTGCTGGGCCCGCTTGGGGTCGAGGCCGTGTCGGCGGCGACGCTCGGGCTGGCCGAGCCCGAAGAAACCGGCGCCAGCTTCCGCGCCAACGCCGAATTGAAGGCGCGCGCCGCCGCCGCGGCCGCCGGACTGCCGGCGCTGGCCGACGATTCCGGCCTGGTCGTGCCGGCGCTGGGCGGCGCGCCGGGCATCCATTCGGCGCGCTGGGCGGGATCCGACCGGGACTTCGGCGCGGCGATGCGGCGCGTGCGCCGCGAGCTGGCCGCGCGCGGCGCCGCGGATGGCGCCGCCGCGCATTTCGTCTGCGTGCTGGCCCTGTGCTGGCCGGACGGCCACTGCGAGACGTTCGAGGGGACCGTGGAGGGCCCGCTCGCATGGCCGCCGCGCGGCAGTCGCGGCTTCGGCTACGACCCGATGTTCCAGCCGCACGGACAGGCGCAGACCTTCGGCGAGATGGAACCCATGGCCAAGCACGCCATCAGCCACCGCGCCGCCGCGTTCCGCCGCCTCGTCGCGGCCTGTTTCGCCGCATGACGGCCATGGAACCCGGCTTCGGCATTTACCTGCACTGGCCGTTCTGCCTGTCGAAATGCCCGTATTGCGATTTCAACAGCCACGTGCGCGCGGGCGTCGATCAGGGCCGCTGGCGCGCCGCCCTGCTCGCCGAGCTCGACCACTACGCGGCCGACACCGCCGGCCGCACCGTGACCAGCCTGTTCTTCGGCGGCGGCACGCCGTCGCTGATGGAGCCGGCCACGGTCGGCGCGGCGATCGACCGCGCGGCGGCGCGCTGGCGCCTGGCGCCCGACATCGAGATCACGCTCGAGGCCAACCCGACTTCGGCCGAGGCGGCGTGCTTCGACGGTTTCCGCGCGGCCGGCGTCAACCGGCTGTCGCTCGGCGTCCAGGCGCTCGACGACCGGGCCTTGCGCTTTCTCGGGCGCGGCCACAGCGCGGCCGAAGCGATGGCGGCGGTGGCGCTGGCGCAGGCGCGGTTCGCGCGCACGTCGTTCGATCTGATCTATGCCCGGCCGGGGCAGGGCGCGGCGGCGTGGCGCGAGGAACTGACGCGCGCCATCGCGCTTGCCGGCGAGCACCTGTCGGTCTATCAGCTCACGATCGAACCGGGGACGGTCTTCGAGGGCGCGCAGCGCCGCGGCGAGCTGGCGACGCCGGACGAGGACACCGCCGCCGCCCTCTATGAAACGACGCAGGAGCTGATGGCGGCCGCGGGCCTGCCCGCCTACGAGATTTCCAATCATGCGCGGCCGGGCGCGGAATGCCGGCACAATCTGACCTATTGGCGCTACGGCGACTATGTCGGCATCGGCCCCGGCGCGCACGGCCGCCTGACGATCGACGGGATCAAGCTGGCGACGCGCCAGCACCGCGCCCCCGAGGCGTGGCTGGCCGCGGTCGAGGCGGAGGGCCACGCCACCCGCCGGCGCGACCCGGTGCCGTCGGCGGATCGGCTGAACGAGATGCTGATGATGGGTCTGCGTCTCGCCGAAGGCGTCGCCCGCCGGCGCTTCCGCGCCGAGACCGGGTTCGAGCCCGAAGCGGCGCTCGACGGCGCGCGTCTGCGGCGCCTGATCGATGGCGGCTTCCTGGTCCTCGACGAATCGGCCTTGCGCGCGACGGCGGCCGGGCGGCAGCGGTTGGACGCCGTCTTGGCCGCGCTGCTAGCTTGAGCGCGGCTCAGTACAGCAGCTCGCCGAAGATGTCCGGCGCCGGGTCGAGGGCGAGCAGGCCACCGCGTTGCAGTTCGAACACCGCCAGGCCACGCTCCGCCGTGCCGTCGGGGCGGAAGCGGAAGATGCCGTCGACCCCGGCGAAGCCGCTTGGCCGGATGAGCGCGTCGACGCCGAAATCGGCGCCGCCGAAGCGGGCGGCGAGCGCCACCGCGAGCGCGGTGGCGTCGTAGGCGAGGCCGGCCAGGCGCGGCGGCGCGACCCCATAGGCCGCGTGGTAGCGCGCGGCGAACGCCTCCCAGGCCGCTTGCGCCGGCGCGGCGAACCAGCCGCCGACCAGTGCCGGCTCCGTGCCCAGGCCGGGTTCGGCAAACAACGCCGTCCCGAGGAAGCGCACACGGGCGGGATCGATGTCGTAATAGGGCAGCAGCGGCGCCACCGCGCGCAGCCGGTCGCCGCCTTCGGCCAGCAGCACGGCGTCGAACCCGAGCTCGCCGACGGCGGCGTATTGGCCGAGCCGCGTCAGCGCCTCCTGCGAGGCCTGGTCCTGGCCGCCGGCCAGCGCCTCGCGTTGGGCGGTGAGGCTGGAACTGCGCGCCTCGTAGCGCGCGAGCCGGCGCACCGCCGGCGCGACGTCGGCGGCCGCCGGATCGTAATATTCGACGGCGACGACCGCGCCGCCGGCGCGCGAAGCGGCGCCCTGCAGCGCCTCGACCACCGTGCGGCCGTAAGGCGTGTCAGGGGCGAGCGCGGCGAAGCGGCGCAGACCCCGGCCGTATGCGAAGCCGATGATGCGCTCGACTTGCAGGCTGGGCAGCAAGCCCATGATGAAGACGCCGTCGCCGGCCACTTTGCGGTCGGTCGAGAAGGCGATGACGTTGATTCCGGCTTCGCGCGCGAACGGCGTAACCGCGCTGACCGAGCCGGCGAACACCGGGCCAAGCAGGAGCTGCGCCCCGGCGGCGATCGCGTCGCGCGCCGCCCGTTCGGCGGATTTGTCGGAGCCGCCGGTGTCGCGCACGATCAGCGCGAAGTCGTCGGGCCCGGCCTCGAACAGCGCCATCTGGGCCGCCTGGAGGAGGGCTCGGCCGAGCGGCGCATTGTCGCCGCTGAGCGGCAGCAGCAGGCCGACCCGAACCTCGGCCGGCGGCGCGGTCTCGACGGCGACCGCGGCCGGCGGCGCGACCGGCGGCTCGGCCGGGGCGGCCACCGGCGCCGGGCGTGGCGCGGGTTGTGCCGGCGCGCCTAAGTCCGATACTGTCGTTGCTGCGCATCCGGCCAGCGCCATGAGGGCGGCGCCCAACGCGACGGCGCGGCCACGGCGCCACCAGGATGGCCCAGGGTTCAGCCACCGACGGATCCAGGATCGTGTCACGGAGCAAGGCCTCCCGAGGGGCGGATCGCGATCGCGCCGAGCCTAGCGAGCCGCCTGCCGGAAGTAAACCGGCGGGCAGGACCGGCGAGCTCGTCATCGTGGCGACGCCGATCGGCAACCTCGACGACGTCTCGCTGCGCGCCCTGGCGACGCTGCGCGCGGTCGACGTCGTGGCTTGCGAGGACACAAGGGTGACCGGCCGGTTGATGGCGCGGCACGGACTGCGGACGCCGCTCGTCGCCTATCACGACCACAACGCGGCGCGCATGCGCCCGCGCCTGCTCGAGCGACTGGCGCGCGGCGAGCGGGTGGCGCTGGTGTCCGACGCCGGCACGCCGCTGGTGTCCGATCCCGGCTACAAGCTGGTGCGGGCGGCGATCGACGCCGGCGTTCCGGTCACCGCCGTGCCGGGGCCGTCGGCGCCGCTGGCCGCGCTGGTGCTGTCCGGCCTGCCGACCGACCGGTTCCTGTTCGCCGGGTTCCTGCCGGCGCGCGCGGCGGCGCGGCGGACGGCGCTGCGCGAGCTGGCGGCGACGCCCGCGACGCTGATCCTGTTCGAATCGGCCGGCCGGCTCGCCGCCGCGCTCGCCGACATGGCGGCGGTGCTGGGCGCGCGGCCGGCGGCGGTGGCGCGCGAGCTGACCAAGCTGTTCGAGGAGGTGCGCCGCGGCAGGCTGCCCGAGCTGGCCGAGCACTACGCCGCCGCCGGGCCGCCCAAGGGCGAGGTCGTGGTCGTCGTCGGGCCGCCGGCTGCCGCGGCCGTGGCCACATCCGACGCCGCGCTTGAGCTCGACGCCGCCCTCGCCGAGGCGCTGGCGCGGATGAGCCTGCGCGACGCCGTCGCGGCCGCGGCCGCGGCGACCGGCCGGGCGCGCCGCGAGGTCTATGCCCGCGCCCTCGAAATAAGCCGGGCGGCGGCGGCGCGGACGCGGCCATGACGCGCGACGACCGGCGCCGGGCGCAGCGGCGCGGGTTGCGCGGCGAGACGCTGGCGGTCTGGTACCTGCGGCTCAAGGGCTACCGCATCCTGGCGCGACGCCTGCGCTCGGCGGTCGGCGAGATCGACGTCGTTGCCGCCCGCGGCGGCACCGTGGCGGTGATCGAGGTGAAGGCGCGCCCCGACGCCGCCGCCGCGGCCGAGGCGGTGAGCCCGCGCCAGCGCGCCCGCATCGCCCGCGCCGCCCGGCTGTTCCTCGCCGCCCGGCCGGAATTCGCCGGGCACGCCGTGCGCTTCGACCTGGTGCTGGTGAGCCCCGGCCGGTGGCCGCGCCACGTCCGCGACGCCTGGCGCGCGCAGGACGGGGCGGGGGAATGAGGGCGCGCCTCGCGGCGCTGCTGCTGGCCGGCCTCGCCGCCTGCACCCCGGTCGGGGTCGCGGTCGGCGTCGGCGCCGCCGGCGGCATCGCCGCGACCCAGGAGCGCGGCTTCGGCGCCGCCGTTGACGACACCCGCATCCGTATCGAGATCAACCACTATTGGTTCCAGTACAGCGAGGAGCTGTACCGCAAGGTCGGGCTGCAGGTGCATGAGGGGCGGGTGCTGCTGACCGGCGTCGTACGGGAGCCGGCGATGCGCGCCGATGCGGTGCGCCTGGCCTGGCAGGCCGAGGGCGTGCGCGAGGTGATCGACGAGATCGCGGTCGCCGAGGCGGGCGACCTGGCCGACGCCGCCCGCGACGGCTGGATCTCGCGCCGGCTCGGCGCCAAGCTCACGTTCGACCGCGAAATCCGGTCGATCAATTACAGCGCCGCGGCGGTCGGCGGCGTCGTCTACCTGATCGGCGTCGCCCAGGACGAGGCCGAGCTGCAGCGGGTCATTGACCACGCCCGCGATATCCCCTACGTGCGCCGGGTGGTAAGCCACGTGCGCGTCAAGAACGCGCCGACGCCATGACCGGCCGAAAGATCGCGTGCGCGCCGGCGCCGCGCCGGATTATAGTTCGCGGTCGAGATCGCCAGGGAAACCAACCGGCCCGCCGCATGAGCCTCGCCGTCGCCATCCAGATGGATCCGATCGAGACCATCGACATCGACGCCGACAGCACCTTCGTTCTGGCGCTCGAGGCGCAGCGCCGCAACCACGCGCTCTATCACTACCTGCCGCGGCAGATGTTCTTCCGCGAGGGCCGGGTTTATGCCAGGGCGCGCCCGCTCGAGGTGCGGCGCCGGCGCGGCGACCACGCCAGCCTGGGGGCGGCGCAGACGATCGACCTCGAGACCCTCGACGTCGTCCTGATGCGCCAGGACCCGCCGTTCGACATGGCCTACATCACCGCCACCCACCTGCTCGAGCACATCCAGGCGCGGACCCTGGTGGTCAACGACCCGGTGCATGTGCGCAACGCCCCGGAAAAGCTGTTCGTCACGCATTTCGACGGGCTGATGCCGCCGACGCTGATCACCTCGGACCGCGCCGAGATCCTGGCGTTCCGCCGCGAGCACCGCGACATCATCGTCAAGCCGCTGTTCGGCAACGGCGGCGCCGGCGTGTTCCACGTCACGGAGGGCGACGAGAACCTGAGCGCGCTTCTGGAAATGTTCACCCTGCTCTATCGCGAGCCGGTGATCGTGCAGCGCTATCTGCCCGAGGTGCGCGACGGCGACAAACGGATCATCCTGATCGACGGCGAGGCCGTTGGCGCCGTCGGCCGCGTGCCGCCGGCCGGCGAGGCGCGGTCGAACCTGCATGTCGGCGGCCGCGCCGTGAAGGCCACACTCACCAACCGCGAGCGCGAGATCTGCGAGGCGATCGGCGAGGCGTTGCGGGTGCGCGGGCTGATCTTCGTCGGCATCGACGTCATCGGCGACTACCTGACCGAGATCAACGTGACCTCGCCGACCGGCCTGCAGGAGATCAACCGCTTCGACGGCGTCGAGCTCGAGCGGCGCATCTGGGACGTCATCGAGGAACGCTACGCCGCCCGCCGCGCCGCGCCGCCGAGCTGAGGCCGGCGTCAGCGGCAGCCCAGGGCCGCAACGAGCGGGCCGAGGTGGCGCTCGTAGCGCCGCCACTGCCCCACCGCGCCGCCGTAGACCGGCCGGCGCACCTGTTGCAGGCTGGCCGTGCGCACCGGGCGGTCGGTCGCGTGGAACGCGAGGCAGCCGGCCTCCCAGTCGAGCCCGCAGAAGGCGACGAGGCGGCGGCTGGCCGCTTCCGGGTCGGCGACCGTCTCTTCGTAGACGACCTCGAGCATCGGCACCGGCAACGCCGCCCGCCAATGCGCCATCAGGCGTTCGTATTCGCGGTAGTAGTGGCCGAGCGCGGCGAGATCGCAGGCCCAGGGAAACGGGAATTCGAACATCTGCACGAAGCAGGAGAGGCAGGTGTCCATCGGGTCGCGCCGGCAATGGACGATGCGGGCGCGCGGGAACAGCGTTGCGATCAGGCCGAGGTTGTAGAAATTGAACGGCTGCTTGTCGACGATGCGCGCCGCCGACGGCGCCAGGGGCCGCAGCCGGTCGAGGTGACTGCCGGCGACGCGCCCGATCGTTTCGACCGACAGCGCCGCCGCACCTTCGGGATAGGGCGCCGACACGGACAGCTCGCCGACCAGGGCCGCGATGTCGGTGCGTTCGCCGGCGCCGTGGACGCGCGAATGGCTGGCCAGGATCTGCTCGACGAGCGTGGTCCCCGATCGCGGCATGCCGACGATGAAGACCGGCAGCTCGGAGTCGACCCCCTGTCCGGCGACGCGGCCGAAATGGACGGCGTCGAAGGCGGCAATCATCCGGTCGACCTGCCGGGTCTGCGCCGCCGGGTCGTAGACCATGCCCCGCCCGGCGAGCCGGTCGCGCTGCATCGCCTTGGCGGCGGCGAAGCGGCCGAACGCCGCATCGTAGTCGCCCGCGTCCTGGGCCAGGAGTCCGAGGGCATAGCTGAGCCGGCTCCGCGGATCGGCCGCGAGGTCGGGGCGCGCCGCCAGCCGTTCGATGCGGGCCGCCAGCTCCGGCGCCAGGCGCCCGCGTTGTTGCTCGGCCAACAGCACCAGCGCCCCGACGCAGTCGGCGTCGACCGCGAGCGCCCGGTCGAGATGCGCCTGCGCCTCGTCGAAGCGACCGAGAACGCGCGCCAGCTGCGCCCGGGCGACCCAGGCGTCGGCGAAATCGGGGGCGATGGCGACGGCCTGCTCCAGGGCCGCCGCCGCCTCGACGAAGCGGTCGAGCTGGCTCAGGGCCTGGCCGAGCGCCAGCCGCGCCCGCGCGTCGCGCGGCGCCAGACCGACGGCGCGACCGAGCGGCCGGAGCGCGTCAGAGGCGCGGCCGAGCTCGACCAGCGCCGCGGCCAACCCGGCCAGCGCCCGCGGATCGTTCGGCCGCAGGCGAACGGCGCGGTCGAAATGGGTCGCCGCCGCCTCCGGCTCGCCGCGCTCGGCGAACAGGCCGCCGAGGCTGGCCTCGGCCTCGGCGAAGTCGGGTCGGCCGGCGATCGCCCGCCGGTAGTGGCCGACGGCGCCGGCGGCATCGCCGCCGCGGCGCAGCAGGTTGCCCATGTTGAGATGGGCGTCGGCCGAAGCGGGATCGAGGGTCAGCGCGCGGGCCAGCGCGGTCGCCGCCGCGCCGAGGTCGCCGGCGGCCATGAGGGCGAGGCCGAGCGTGTTGTGGTAGCGCGCCGCCGCCGGACGGCGGGCGATGGCCCGGCGGACCAGATCGATAGCCTCGGCCGGTCGGCCGCTTTGATGCGCGACCAGCCCCAACAGGTGCAAGGCATCGGCGTGGCCGGGGTCGGCTGCCAACACACCCCGATAGGCGGCTTCGGCCTCGGCGAGGCGACCGGCCCGGTGCAGCGCAACCGCGGCTTGCAATTCGCGCGACGGCGCGCCCGGCGGTACGGCACGGGCCGGGCCGCCCGGCCTGGAACGGTTGCTACCGCGCCGCGTCACGCGCCGTCTCCGGGGTCGTCGCCCGCCGGCGGGCGCGCTGCCGCCGGGCGAGCATGGTCTCGCGATGCAGGATATAGAGGCCGCTGCCGACGACGACGGCGGCGCCGATCAGGAGATAGGCGTCCGGCACGTCGCCCCAGATCAGATAGCCCAATAGTATGGCGAACACGAGGCTGGCGTAGTCGAAGGGCGCCACCAGGGCGACCGGCGCCAGGCGGAACGCCTGGGTCATGGCCATCTGCGCGAGGCCGCCGATGAGGCCGACCGAGACGAGCAGACTCCAGTCGAGCGGCGTCGCCGGCGTCACCCATTGCACCGGCAAACTGAAGCCGCTGACGACGGTGGCGAACGCCGTGAAGTAGAAGACGATCGCGGCGGTGGGCTCGGTCGCGGCGAGGCGGCGGATCGAGATCATCGCCAGCGCATAGAGGAGCGCCCCGCCGAGGGCGATCAGCGCCACCGGCTCGAACACGCCGGCGCCGGGCCGGGTCATGACGACCACCCCGAGGAAGCCGACCACCACCGCCGACCACCGGCGCACGCCGACCTTTTCGCGCAGCAGCGGGACGGACAGCGCAGTCAGGAAGATCGGCCCGGACATGCCCAGCGCCACGGCCTCGCCGAGCGGCAGCAAGGCGAAGGCCGTGAAGAAACAGGCCATGGCGGCGAGCCCGAAGGCCGAGCGCATCAGGTGGCCGGCCAAGCGCCGGGTCCGCAGCACCGCGAGGCCGCCGGCGCGGCGGATGAAGAAGGCAACCGGAATGAAGGCGAACAGATTGCGGAAGAAGATGATCTGGCCGACCGGATGGCTGGCGGAGACCCACTTGATCAGCGCGTCCATGCAGGAAAACAGCAGCACCGACAGCACCATCAAGGCGATGCCGCGGGCGGCGGTGTCGGCGACGGGAGGGGCGGCGGCGACGGGGGTCATCGGCCGGCCACTGTAGCGCCGCCGGCCGCCCCCGACACCACGATTTCCCCCGCCCGGCCCGGCGCCGGGCGGGGGCGCCGAGGAATCCCTTGGCGGGTCGCGGCGGAATCCCGTAAGGTCATGGCGCGCAAACAAGAAACAATCCGGCACGGGGAGCGTGGGCCTTGGCTGAGACGGCGGCCGTGGAGGTGCGCGGGGCGACCAAGGTCTTCGGCGCCGGCGGCGACGCGGTGCGCGCGCTCGACGCCGTTTCCCTGACCATCCGCGAGAACGAGTTCTTCACCCTGCTTGGGCCGTCGGGTTGCGGCAAGACGACGCTGCTGCGCCTGATCGCCGGTTTCGAGCAGCCGACCGCCGGCGACATCCTGCTCGGCGGCGAGCCGGTCGGACATCTGCCGCCGTTCAAGCGGCCGGTCAACACGGTGTTCCAGAGCTATGCCCTGTTCCCGCACATGACGGTGGCGCGCAACGTCGCCTTCGGCCTCGAGATGCGCGGACTGCGCCGGGCCGAGATCGCGGCGCGCGTCGGCGAGATACTGGCGTTGGTCAAGCTGACGGACCTGGCCGGGCGCCGCCCGGCCCAGCTTTCCGGCGGCCAGCAGCAGCGGGTGGCACTCGCCCGGGCGCTCGCCAACCGTCCCAAGGTGCTGCTGCTCGACGAGCCGCTCTCGGCGCTCGACCTGAAGCTGCGCAAGGAGATGCAGATCGAGCTGAAGAAGCTGCAACTGGAGACCGGCATCACCTTCGTGTTCGTCACCCACGACCAGGAAGAGGCGCTGACCATGTCGGACCGCCTGGCCGTGATGGACCACGGCCATGTGTTGCAGGTCGGGACGCCGACCGAGATCTACGAGCACCCCACCGAACGCTTCGTCGCCGACTTCATCGGCGAAACCAATTTCCTGGAGGCCCAGGTCCTGTCGGTGATCGGCGGCATGGCGACGGTCCGCCTGGCGGCCGGCGGCGAGGTCGGCGCGGTGCCGCGGGCCGGCGCCGGGGCCGGCATGACGGTGACGGTGGCGGTGCGCCCGGAACGGACCGCGCTGACGCCGCGCGTCGCCGCCGCCGCCGGCAACGGGGCGGTCTTACGCGGACACATCGAGAACGTCGTCTATTTCGGCACCGACACGATCTATCACCTGTTGCTCGCCGACGGCGCGCCCTTCATCGTGCGGATGCAGAACCGCGAGGGCGCGCGCCGGGCCTTTCGCGTCGGCGACGAGGTCGGCGTCGCCGTGCCGCGCGACGCGCTCCAGGTCTTGCGCGACTGATGGCGACCGCGCCCACCGCGGTGCAAGCTGCCGGCGAGGCGGCCCTGCCCGGCGCCACCGGGACGCGCCTGCTGCTGCTCGGCCCGGCGCTCGGCATCGTCGTGCTGGTCGGCATCCTGCCGCTCGGCATCATCCTGGTCTATTCGTTCCTGATCCCCGGCACCTTCGGCGGCGTGGTCTGGAAATTCTCCGCCGAGGCCTATGTCCAGTTCCTGTTCGACCGCGACTTCCTCGACGACAGCCTGACCTTCAACGCGGCCTATCTCGGCATCTTCGGCCGTTCGCTGGTGCAGGCGGGCGTCGCCACCGCGGCCTGTCTGCTGGTCGGATTCCCCACCGCCTACTTCATGGCGACGCGCCCGCCGGCGACGCGCAACGCTTGGGTGTTCCTGATAACGGTGCCGTTCTGGACGAACCTGCTCATCCGCACCTTCAGCATGCTGCTGATCCTGCGCGACGAGGGGTTGATCAACAACGCGCTGGTCGGGGCCGGACTCATCTCCACGCCGATCGTCATGCTGTATACCGACTTCGCGATCGGGCTGGGGCTGATGTACAGCTATCTGCCGTTCATGGTGCTGCCGCTCTACGCCAGCCTCGAGAAGCTCGACTTCCGCCTGGTCGAGGCCGCCTACGACCTTTACGCCGGGCGCTGGCGGGTGCTGACCCGGATCATCATCCCGCTGGCCCGGCCCGGCATCGTCGCCGGCTGCCTCTTGGTGTTCATCCCCAGCCTCGGCGCCTTCCTCGCCCCCGATCTCTTGGGCGGCGGCAAGCACCTGATGATCGGCAACCTGATCCAACTCCAGTTCGCCTCGTCGCGGAACTGGCCGTTCGGCTCGGCCGCCGCGATGATCCTGCTCGCCGCCGTGCTGCTGGCGCTGATGCTTTACGTCCGCACCACCGCGCCGCGCCAGCGGGCGAGGCCATAGGATGCGCGCCGGCGCCCGTGCGCTCGATCTCAAGCGGCTGCCCGGCTTCGGCGCGACCGCCTGGTTCTGCCTGGCCATACTCTATGCGCCGATCGCGGTGCTCGTCGTCTTCTCGTTCAACGCCAGCCGCTCGGTCACCGTGTGGTCCGAGTTCAGCCTGTCCTGGTACGGCAAGGCGATCGGCAACACGGGCATCCAGCAGGCCGCCGGCAATTCGCTCAAGGTGGCGGTCGTGGCGATGCTGGCCGCGACCGTCGTCGCCACGGCGGCGGCGTTCGCCACGGCGCGCGGCCAGCGCTTCCGCGGCGACGCCACGGCCTATCTGGTCATCAACCTGCCGCTGATCGTGCCGGAGATCGTCACCGCCGTCGCCACCCTGTCGTTTTTCGCGTTGATCGGGCTGTCGCTCGGCCTCGGCAACGTCATGCTGGCGCACACGGTGTTCTGCATCCCCTTCGCCTATCTGCCGATCCGCGCCCGGCTCGAGGGCATGGACAGGACCCTGGAGGAGGCCGCCGCCGATCTCTACGCGACGCCGTGGCGTGTGTTCCGGCGCATCATCCTGCCGCTCCTGGCGCCCGGCATCGTCGCCGGCGCCATGCTCGCCTTCATCGTCTCGCTCGACGACTACATCATCACGGCGATGGTCGCCGGCGCCGGCCAGACGACGCTGCCCGTCTATATCTACAGCCAGATCCGCCAGGGCGTGACGCCGGAGATCAACGCCGTCTCGACAATCCTGCTGATGGTTTCGATCCTGTTCGTTAGTCTGTCCTTCGTCATCGGCAGGAAACACCGTTAACCGATAAACCACTGGACAAGGGAGGACCTCGAGCCATGCGCAACCTGTTCATCGCCGTCGCGGCGATCGGCTTCGCCCAATTCGGCGGGCCGGCCTTCGCCGCGGGTGAGCTGCACATCTACAACTGGGGCGACTACACCTCGCCCGAGATGATCGAGAAGTTCGAGAAGGCGTACGACGTCAAGGTCACGGTCGACGGCTACGATTCGAACGAGACCCTGCTGGCCAAGCTGAAGTCGGGCGCCGCCGGCTACGACGTCATCATGCCCGGCGACTACATGGTCGCGATCATGATCCGCGAGGGCATGCTGGAGAAGGTGCAGCCCAACAAGATGGCCAACTTCAAGAACGTGGACCCGCGCTGGGTCGACGTGTACTGGGATTCGGGCCGCGAGTATTCGGTGCCGTGGCAGTGGGGCACGACGACCTTCGCCGTCAACACCGACGTCTACAAGGGCGACATCGACACGCTGGCGCTGATGTTCGACCCGCCGGCGGAGCTGCGCGGGCGCATCAACATGTTGCGCGACGTGAACGACGTGCTGAACGCCGGCCTGCGCTATCTCGGCCTGCCGCGCTGCAACTCGAACCCCGAGGATTTGCGCAAGCTCAACGACCTGCTGCTCGGCGCCAAGCCGCATTGGAAGACCTTCGCCTACGAGGCGAAGGAGATGATCACTTCGGGCGACGTCGACCTGACGCAGATCTGGAACGGCTATTCGATGCGCGCCCGGATCGAGAAGCCGTCGCTGAAATACGCCTATCCGCGCGAAGGCTTCACCGGGTGGATGGACAACGCGGCGGTGCCCAAGGGCGCCCCCAATTTGGACAACGCCAAGCTGTTCATCGACTTCATCATGGCGCCCGAGAACGCCGCGATGATCTCCAATTTCGCGCGCTACGCCAACGGCATCAAGGGCAGCGACGCGTATATGGACCCGGAGCTCCTCGCGGCGCCCGAGATCGTCATGCCGGCCGGCGCCCCGGCGCCGGAGTTCGTGCCGCCCTGCGAGGACAAGGTCGTCAAGAGTTACGACAAGATCTGGACCAACCTGCTCAAATAGGGCGGGCACGCGCGCCGGGTCCGGCGGGGCGGCGCCGCCCCGCCGGTCCCGGCCGGAGGCCGAGCCATGAAGACCGTCTATAGCGACGACCACCGGCTGCAGGACGGCAAGTCCGAGCTGATCGACGGCAAGCTCGTGCCTTGCTTCGAGATGCCGAAGCGGGCCGACATCATCCTGGCACGCGTGCGCGCGGCGAAGCTGGGCGAGGTCGTCGGCCCCGGCGAATTCGGGCTCGATCCGCTGCGCCGCGTGCACAAGGCCGATTTCGTCGAGTTCCTGCGCACCGCCTGGGACGAATGGGTGACGGCGCACGGCGCCTATGACGCCCTGCCGCTCAACTGGCTGGCGCGCGGCATGCGGAGCATCGAGCCGGAGGTGATCGACGGGCGGCTCGGCTATTACAGCTTCGACGCCGGCACGCCGATCACGGCCGGGACCTGGCGCGCCGCCGCCGCCGCCGCCAACGTCGCCTTGACCGGCCGGCGCCTGGTCGCCGCGGGCGAGCGCGCGGCCTTCGCGCTGTGCCGGCCGCCCGGCCACCACGCCGGCAGCGACTACTACGGCGGCTATTGCTTCCTCAACAACGCGGCGATCGCGGCGCAGGGCTTCCGCGACGGCGGCGCGGCTCGCGTCGCCGTGCTCGACGTCGACTACCACCACGGCAACGGCACGCAGGAGATCTTCTATGGGCGCGGCGACGTGCTGACGGTCTCGATCCACGCCGACCCGAAGCAGGAGTTCCCGTTCTTCCTCGGCCACGCCGACGAGATCGGCGCGGGCGCCGGCGAGGGCTTCCATCTCAACCTGCCCTTGCGCTGGGGCAGCGGCTGGGATTCCTATGGGCCGGCGCTGAAGACCGCGATGTCGCGCATCCGCGACTTCGGCGCCGACGCGCTCGTGGTCTCGCTCGGCCTCGATACCTTCGCCGAGGACCCGATCTCCAAGTTCAAGCTGCGCCACGACGACTATCCGGAGATGGGCGGGATGATCGCCGCCTTGCGCCTGCCGACGCTGTTCGTCATGGAAGGCGGCTACGCGGTCGAGGCCCTGGGCGTCAACACGGTCAACGTGCTCGCCGGCTTCGAGCAGGCCGCCTGAGCGACGATGCTGCTGACGGGTTTCGAGAGCTATGGCGGTCGTTCGGCCAACCCGGCCGAGCAGGTCGTCAGGGCCCTGGACGGGGCCATGATCGCGGGCCGTCGCGTGGTCGCCCGGACCCTTCCGGTCGACTATGGCCGGCTCGGCCCACGCATCGCCGACTTGATCGCGGAGACGGCGCCGTTGGCGGTGATCTGCCTCGGCCTTTGGCCGGGCGAGCCGATGCTGCGGCTCGAGCGGATCGCCGCGAACATCGCCGACTTCGAGATCGCCGACAATGTCGGCGTCGTGGAACGCGGGCCGGTCGTGTCCGCGGGCGCCGCCGCCTATGCCAGCACGCTGCCGCTGCACGCGATCCAGGACCGCCTTCTCGCCGTCGGCATCCCCGCGCGCCTGTCGGGCAGCGCCGGCAGCTTCCTGTGCAATGCCCTCATGTACCACGCGCTGCGGATTTGCGCGGCGCGCTATCCGGCGCCGCGCTGCGGTCTCATCCACGTTCCCTACCTGCCGCGCCAGGTCGCCGGGATCGTTGGCGACACGCGCGACGAGGCGCGCTTCGAGCTGCACCAGCGCGCCGACCTCGCGTCGATGTCGCTCGACACCGTGGTCGAGGGTATCCGTTGCGCCATCGAGACGACGCTGACCGCGCCCGCCCGATGAGCCCGCCGATCCTGGAGCTGCGCCGGCTGCACAAGCGCTTCGGCACCACGGTTCCGGCCGACGATGTCACCCTGGCGATCGCGGCCGGCGAGTTTTTCACGTTCCTGGGCCCCAGCGGATCGGGCAAGTCGACCATCCTGCGCATCGTCGCCGGGCTGGAAGACGCCGACAGCGGCCAGGTCCTGCTCGGCGGCCGGGACGTCGACGACGTGCCGCCGTGGAAACGGCACCTCGGCATGGTGTTCCAGCAATACGCGAACTTCCCGCACATGAACGTGGCCGAGAACGTGGCCTATGGCCTGCGGCGCAGCGGGCAGGGCCGGGCGGCGGTCGCGGCGCGCGTCGCCGAGCTGCTCGACCTGGTCGGCCTCAGCGATTTCCAGCGCCGGCGCGTGACGCAGCTTTCGGGCGGCGAACAGCAGCGCGTCGCGATCGCCCGCGCGCTCGCGCCCCGGCCGACGCTGCTGCTGCTCGACGAACCGCTCTCGGCGCTCGACGAGAAGATTCGTCGCGAGATGCAGGGCGAGTTGCGCAACATCCAACGGACGACAGGCACGACCTTTGTCTACGTCACCCACGACCAGGAAGAGGCTCTCACCATGAGCGACCGCATCGCGGTGTTGAACCGCGGTCGCTGCGTGCAGTGCGACGCGCCCGAACACATCTTCCGCCGGCCCCGCACGCGCTTCGTCGCGAACTTTTTCCGCGGCTGCAACGTGCTTGAGGCGGACATCGAGCCGGTCGGCGCCGGTTGCCGGCTGCGCCTGGCCGGCGCCGCGGTCGATTTGCCGGACCCGGCGCCGGCCCGGGCGGCGCGCCCGGTCGCGATTCGCGGCGAGGTTATCCGGCTCGACGAGGACCCCGGGATGGGCGACCTGGTTCTCCAGGCCCGGCTGGAAAAAATTACCTATCGCGGCGTCTACAGCGACTACCGGCTGCGGCTGCGGGACGGCCAGGCGCTCTCCGCGACGCTGCCCCATCGACGCGACCTGGCGCAGGATACGGAACTGCGCGTCGGCGTCAGCGCCGACGACATCGTGCTGCTCGACGAGGACTAGACGGCCCGGCGCTGGCGCCGGTCGAGCACGGCAAGCGCGGCGATCAGAAGCAGCGTCGCGCCGATCATCAGGGTCATGAGCGCGAACAGGTTCGGCGACAGGCCGACCTGCTGGTACTGCGCCCAGAGGTAGGTCTGCACCGTGTCGCGTCCGCCCTGGACCACCGCGGTGCGGATCGTCTCGTTGAACGAGATGATGAGCGAGAACACGGCCGCGCCGAGGATGCCGGGATGGATCTGCGGCAGCTCGATTTCGAAGAACGCGCGCAGCCGGCCGGCGCCGGACATGTGGGCGGCTTCCAGATACACCTGGTCGAAATTCGCCATCACCGTCAGGATCACCAGGAAGGCGAACGGCAGGGCCCAGAGCACCTGCACCGCCGCGATCGTGAGCAGCGACGGCGGCACGCCGAGCAGCTTGAAGAACAGCGCGGTGGCGAGCCCCATCGAGATGCCCGGCACGAACAGCGGAATCAGCAGCACGCCGAGGATGATCCGCGGCCGGCGCCAGACGCGCACGGCCTCGGCCGCGAGCAAGGCGAGCAGCGGCGCGATCACCGCGGTCAGCAGCCCGGCGTACAGCGAGGTGCGCGCCGCCCGCATCAGCCGCGCGTCCTCGAAGATCGCCGCATAGTTGCGGAACGGCTCGTCGGCCCCGACGCCCTGGAACGAGTTGATCGCGGGCGGCACCAGCGGCGCATAGAGGAAGACGAGCGTCAGGCCGACGAACCCCCACGAGCCCCACGACAGCCGGCGCGGACCGGCCCCCCGCATCAGTGCCGTCCCATGATCTTGCCGAGGAACAGGCGGATGTCGAACGTCCCGTACCAGGCGACGATGAGCGCCAACATGAGCAAGGTCGCCACCGACGAGACCGCCGCGGCGAGCGGGTAGTTGAGGACGTCGAGCGCGCTGGTGATCGCGTTGCCGAGCAGCTGGTACCCGGTGCCGCCGAGGATGAGCGAGACGGCGACTTCGCCAAAGGCGCCGACGAAACCGAAGATCGCCGCCGCGAGCACCCCCGGCAGCGACAAGGGCAGCGTGACGCGCCGGAACGTGGCGAGCGGCGCCTCGCCGAGCATCCAGCTCGCCTCGAGGAGGCGGCGGTCGATGCCCGCGAGCGACAGCCAGATCGGAAAGATCATGAACGGCATGTAGGCCGTGACCAGGCCGAGATAGACGGCGAAGTCCGAGAACAGCAGCCAGTCGGCCGGCTCGCGCACCAGCCCCGACCAGAGCAGCACACGGTTGACCGGCCCGGTGCGCGACAGGATGTCGGCCCAGGCGAAGGTGCGGACGATGTAGTTGACCAGGAACGGCGCGGCGAACAGGAAGAGAACCGCCCGCGTCAGGTCCGCGCGGACGCGCACCGCCACGAAATACGCGATCGGGTAGGCGATCGCCAGCATGATCGCGGTCGAGGTGACCGCGACCCACAGGCTGCGCTCGAGCACCTCGAGGCGCACGCCGGCGAAGAACAGCCGGTAGGAATCGAGCGTGAAGGCGGGCTCCATGCCGAAGCCCTTCTTCCGCCACAGGCTGATCGCCAGGGTGATCAGCAGCGGCCCGACGATCAGGGCCGCGGTCGCGAGAAGCGGGAGGCCGAGCGCCAGCGTCCGCGCGACGCGGTGGCGGCGCCAGAGCCGCACGGGCGCGCCGGCCTCCCGGCCCCGGTTCAGGCCGACTTGAAGCGTTGCCACTCCTCCTCGTAGACGTCGACATGGGTCGGCCAGCGGTTTTGCCAGGTCCCGCCGAACTCGAACTTGCGTTTGACGCCCTCGGTGATCTCGGCGACGCGTTGCGCCTCCTCGGGTTTGAACTCGTCGGGGTGGGCCTTGGCGTACTCGGCCGCCTGCGGGTTGGTCATGTAGCCGCGCAGCAGCGTGATCTTGGCGCCGTACCAGGGGCCGAGCATGAAGTCGAGCAGGGCGTAGGTGTCGTCCAGGTCCTTCTCGGAGCGTTCCGGGTTCTTGACGGCGTAGGCCGCCATGGCCCACAGCAGATAGCCTTCCTTCGGCGCCGCGTACTTGACGTTGAGACCCTTGCCGCGCGCCACGAAGACCATCGGCTCCCAGCAGTCCATGACGTAGACCTCCTTGCTGGTGAGCAGGTTCACCGCCTGCTCGAAGCTCGACCAGATGACGCGGAACTGGCCGGCCTTCTTCTGCGCGATCAGGAAGTCGGTGACGGTCCTGACCTCCTCGGGCGTCATGTCGGCCGGGTCCTTGATGTCGGCCTGGCCGGTCTTCTTGAGGTAGAGCGCGGTCTTCTGCCCGGCCGTCGTGTAATTGTCCTCGAGCGCGACGAAACCGCGGAACTTCGGATCGAACAGCGCGGCATAGGAGTCGAGCTCGCCGGTCTCGTCCGGCAGGTAGGCGAAGGAGTCGCCCTGCAGCACGGTCGGAACGCCGTAGACCGTGTCCTGGTAGCCGATGAAGTCGAAGCCCGGCGTGCCCTGGGCGAGGTAGCTCTGGATGTAGGTGTTGTTCCCCCAGTTCGGCAGGCGGCCGGTGTCGAGCTTCAGGATCAGGTCGTTGTCGACCAGCGGTTTCTGCATGCCGCCGACGATGTTGATGATGTCGAACGTCGATTGGCCGCCACCGGCCAACAGCTGGTTGACGACCGCCGAGGGGCCGTTGCCCATCGACACGACGTTGACCTTGTTGCCGGTCGGCGTTTCGTACTTGGACCAATCGCCGGTGTCGCCCACGCCGATGTCGGCGAGCGTGAGCGTCCGCCCCGCGGCCAGCGCCCGCGATACGATGCCGCCGCGGGCGTTGAGCGCGGCGCCGGCGCCGAGCGCCGCGGCGCCGGCCAGGAGCTGACGGCGGGAAAAATTGAGACGCGTCTCCATGTCGGTTTCTCCCGTGCAAGGGTTTTTTTGACTTCGGCGGCAGCTTTGCCCGGCCGGATCGAACAATCAATGACCTTGTTTCCGTCGCCGCCCCGGGCCGGCGCCTCCCGTCCGGGGCCCGGCGGGGGGGGGGGAGCTTTCGAAAATTTACGTTCAACCCCACGCACCCAGGTTTTCGTGCTACTTCACGGCTGCCCAAGGCCTTGAAACCACGCCTGCATGATATCGATCACCCATGAGCAACCCGCAGCGCAGTCGAAGCGGAGTCGCCAGGAGCGGGTTCGTTGTGTGCATTCGCAACGACGGCTATCGGGCCTCGCTGGAGACGCGAAAGATCTATCGAGTGCTTCCCGATCCGGACGCCGCGAAGCTCCGCCAGCTACGGGTTATCGACGAATCCGGCGACGACTACCTCTACCCCGAGGACTATTTCGTCCCCATCGACCTGCCGGACGCCATGCGACAGGCGGTCATCGAGGCGGCATAGCAGGCCGTTCGGTCCCGGCGGCGCGGCCCTATCGGCGCGCCGGCCGCGGCTGCGCCCGCCAGTGGCGGCGGCGCGCGCGGGCGCCTACAATCGCATGTCGGGGGGCAGGGATGGTCGCGCGGGTTCGCACGGTCGCGTTCAGCGGCGTCGAGGTGTTGGCGGTCGACGTCCAGGTGCAGATCGCGCCGGGGGTGCCGATCTTCACCGTCGTCGGCCTGCCCGACAAGGCGGTGGGCGAGAGCCGCGAGCGGGTGCGCGCGGCCTTGGGCGCGATCGGGCTGGCGCTGCCGCCCAAGCGCATCACCGTCAATCTGGCGCCGGCCGACCTCTTGAAGGAGGGCAGCCACTTCGACCTGCCGATCGCGCTCGGCCTGCTCATCGCCATGGGGGTGCTGCCCGGCGACGCGCTCGCCGGCTTCACGGCGCTGGGCGAGCTCGGCCTGGACGGGGCGCTGGCGCCGGTCGCCGGCGTGCTGCCGGCGGCGATCGCGGCTTCGGCGGCCGGCCACGGCCTGATCTGCCCGGCCGCCCAGGGCGGCGAGGCGGCCTGGGCCGGCGGCATCGAGGTGCTGGCGGCGCCGACGCTGCTGGCCCTGATCAACCACGTCAAGGGCAGCCAGGTGCTCTCGCCCCCCGAGCCGAAGCTGGCCGAGGCCGACGGGGCGGCGCCCGACCTCCAGGACATCAAGGGCCAGGAGACCGCCAAGCGCGCCCTCGAGGTGACGGCGGCCGGCGGCCACAACCTGCTGATGATCGGGCCGCCGGGGGCCGGCAAGTCGATGCTGGCGGCGCGGTTGCCGGGGATCCTGCCGCCGCTCGCCCCGGCCGAGGCGCTCGAGGTCAGCATGGTGCACAGCGTCGCCGGCCGGCTCGTCGACGGCCGCCTGATCCGCCGCCGGCCGTTCCGCGACCCGCATCATTCGGCGTCGCTGGCGGCGCTGGTCGGCGGGGGCACGCGGGCGCGGCCGGGCGAGGTCTCGCTCGCCCATCTCGGCGTGTTGTTCCTCGACGAGCTGCCGGAGTTCAACCGGGCCGCGCTCGAAGCCCTGCGCCAGCCGATGGAGGCGGGCCGGGTGGCCGTGGCGCGGGCCAACGCGCACGTCACCTATCCGGCGCGCTTCCAGCTCGTCGCCGCCATGAACCCGTGCCGCTGCGGGCATCTGGACGACGCCGGCCTGGCCTGCGGCCGGGCGCCGAAATGCGCGCAGGAGTATCAGTCGCGCATCTCCGGCCCGCTGTTCGACCGCATCGACCTGCATGTCGAGGTCGCCGCGGTCAGCGCCGCCGACCTCGGCCTGCCGCCGCCGGCCGAGGGCTCGGCCGAGATCGCGCGACGGGTGGCGGCGGCGCGCGAGCGCCAGCGGGCGCGTTACGAATCGGTCGCGGGCGACGGCCGCCCGATCCGCACCAACGCCGAGGCCGATGGCAAGCTGCTGGACGAGGTCGCGGCGCCGGACGCCGAGGGGCGGCGGCTGCTCGCCGCGGCGACCGAGCGCTTCCGCCTCACGGCGCGCGGCTACCACCGCGTGTTGAAGGTGGCGCGCACGTTGGCCGACCTCGAGGCCAGCCCGGACGTCCGCCGCCTGCACGTGGCGGAGGCGCTTTCCTACCGCCGCATCGCGCCGGGGCGGTGACAGTGCACCAAGATAACCGCGCCTGCGCCTGATTGTTTTGGCGCGACCTGAGACCGCGCCTGGCGGGTTCTTCGAGGCGCCCAACTGTCTGCCAGCAGATCGCGGTAGAGCGCGTCATCCGCCTCGCCGAAGAAGAAGACGTAGACCCCGCCGTTGCCGCGCCGCATCACAGGGAGCGGCAGACCGGGCACGACGAGGCGGGCGAGACGGGCCACGCTCGATGCCATGCACGGGACGAGGGCGAGTCAATTTAGTGCACTGTCACCGTAACGC
>JBBECF010000118.1:0-23222 GCA_040881945.1 Dongiaceae bacterium
TGCCGCACGTTGCCCGGCCAGGCATGGGCGAGCAGCGCCGCCTCGGCCTCGGGCGCGAAGCGGACGAACGGCTTGGCTTCCTCGCGCGCGTACTGCGCCAAAAGGTGGCGGGCGATGTCGAGGACGTCGCCCGCGCGCTCGCGCAGCGGCGGCATCCGGATCGGGATGACGTGCAGGCGGTAATACAAATCCTCGCGGAAGCGGCCCGCCGCCACTTCGGCGAGCGGTTCGCGGTTGGTCGCGCAAACGATGCGGACGTCCACCGGCTCGGGCGCGCCGCCGCCGACCTTCTGCACCAGGCCGGTCTGAACGAAACGCAGCAGCTTGGTTTGCAGATCGAGCGGCAGGTCGCAGATCTCGTCGAGGAACAGCGTACCGCCGTCCGCCCGCGCCGCGGCGCCGGCGCGTTCCGCCACCGCGCCGGTGAAGGCGCCGCGGACGTGGCCGAAGATCTCGCTTTCCATCAGCTCCTTGGGGATGGCGGCGCAGTTGAGGGCGACGAACGGCCGGTCGCGGCGCGGGCTGCGCGCGTGGATCGCCTCGGCGCACAGTTCCTTGCCGGTGCCGCTCTCGCCGCTGATGAACACAGTGGCCCGGCTCGGGGCGGCGGCGTCGATCGTGCGGTACACCGCCTGCATGGCGCGCGAGGCGCCGATGAAGCCGCAATAGCGGTCGCGCCCCGCCGTCTCGCCCTCGGTCGCCGCGTTGCGGGCCAGGCGTTGACGCTCCAGCGCGTTGCGCAGCGTCGTCAGCAGCCGGTCGGCGGCGACGGGCTTGACCAGGAAATCATAGGCGCCGCCGCGCATGGCCGCGACCGCGATGTCGATCGAGCCGTGCGCGGTCAGCACGATGACGGCGCAGGGCAGGCCCTGCGCGGCGACATACCGCAGGATGTCGAGCCCGTCCATGTCGGGCAGCATGAGGTCGAGCAGGATGACCTCGGGCGGCTCCGCCGCGATGGCGTCGAGCGCGGCCCGGCCGGTCGCCGCGTGCGCCGTCTCGCAGGGCTGGCCCTTCAGGTAGCCGAGATACAGCCGCGCCAATGGCGGGCTATCCTCGACCAGCAGGACGCGCGGTTTGCGGACCATGTCCATCGGCGGGTATGACGTCTGCGTTATGCAACCTTTAGTATCGGCGTTTCGGCGTTAACGCGGGCTTAAGCCGCGCGCCGGCGCCGCCTTGCGCTATGATGACGCCCGACGCGGCACGGGCAGGCGGGGAGGGACGGGGGCCATGATCGTGGCCGACCAGAGCGAGGCGATCGCCTTCCTGTCGCGCCCGGCCACCCACGGCGCGGCGACGGCGGCGGTCGAGCGCATCGACACCCACGGCGCCGTCGTCTTCCTCGCCGGCGCGCGCGCCTACAAGCTGAAGCGCGCGGTCAAATTTTCGTACATGGACTTTTCCACGGCGGAGCTGCGGCGGCGCGCCTGCGAGGCGGAACTGGCGCTCAACCGCCGCACGGCGCCCGAGCTCTATCTCGAGGTGCGCTCGATCAACCGCGCCGACGGCGGGCTCGCCTTCGGCGGCGGCGGGCCGGTCGTCGATTGGGTCGTCGTGATGCGGCGGTTCGACCAGGACAAGCTGTTCGATCGCCTGGCCGAACGCGGCGCGCTGACGCCGGCGCTGATGATCGATCTCGCCGGCCGCATCGCGTCGTTCCACGACGCCGCGGCGCCGAGCCTCGCGTTCGGCGGCGCCGCCGGGATCCGCGCCGCGATCGACGGCAACGCCGGCGATTTCGCCGTGGCCGAACCGGGCCTGTTCGACGTGAGGGCGGTGGCCGGCTTGACCGAGGCGTCGATCGCCGCCCTCGCGCGCGTCGCCGCCCTGCTCGACCGCCGGCGGGCGGCGGCCAAGGTGCGGCGCTGTCACGGCGACCTGCATCTGCGCAACATCTGCCTCGACGACGGCCGCCCGACGCTGTTCGACTGCATCGAGTTCAACGACGCCATCGCCACGATCGACGTGCTCTACGACCTGTCGTTCCTGCTGATGGATCTGGAGCACCGTCGGCTGCGCCCGCTCGGCAATGCGGTGTTCAACCGCTATCTCGACCTGCGCGACGAAGCCGACGGACTCGCCGCGTTGCCGCTGTTCCTAAGCTTGCGCGCGGCGATCCGCGCCCATGTCGGCGCCGCGGCGGCGGCGGCGCAGCCGCAGGCGGCCGCTTCTCGGGCGCTGCGCCAGGAGGCGCGCGGCTATCTGACGATGGCGGCGGACCTGTTGCGGCCGGCGCCGCCTGTGCTGGTCGCGATCGGCGGCCTCAGCGGCACCGGGAAATCGACCCTCGCCTACGGCCTGGCGCCCGAGCTCGGCGCCGCGCCGGGCGCGCGCGTCCTGCGCAGCGACGTGATCCGCAAGCGCCTGATGCGGGTCGCGCCGGAGACCCGCCTGCCCGAGACCGCCTACCGCGCCGAGGTGACGGAGCGGGTCTACGCGGCGCTGCACGACGAGGCCGCCGCCGCGCTCGCCGCCGGGCACGGCGTGGTCGTCGACGCGGTGTTCGGCCGCCCGGCGGAGCGCGCCGCCATTGCCGCGACCGCGCGGGCGGCGGGCGCGCCGTTCGCCGGGCTGTGGCTGGAGGCCCCGGTCGCGACGCTGGAGGCGCGCCTCGCGGCGCGGCGCGGCGACGCGTCCGATGCCACCGCGGCGGTGCTGCGCCGCCAGCTCGCCTATGATCTCGGCGAGATCGCGTGGCCGCGCATCGACGCCGGCGGCGGCCCCGCCGACACCCTGGCCGCGGCGCGGCGGCGGCTGGCGCCGTTGATCCAGGTCAAGGCGGCGGCCGGACCCGGCACCTAACCTTGCGCAGCGACAGACCGGACCCCGACCGATGCCTGTAGAACCCCTGCCGCCGCACGCCCTCTATCGCGGCTGCGACCCGGAGTCGTTGACCTTCGCGACCACCCGGGACCTCGAGGACATGGCCGAGGTCCCGGGTCAGGCGCGCGCCCTTGCGGCGGTGCGCTTCGGCGTCGGCATCCGCCGGTTCGGCTACAATCTGTTCGCGCTCGGCCAGCCCGGCTCGGGCAAGCACACGACCGTGCGCCAGCTTCTCGAGAGCGCCGCGCGGGACCAGCCGACCCCGTCCGACCTCTGCTACGTCAACAACTTCGAAACGCCGCACCGTCCGGTCGCCCTGCGCCTGGCCGCCGGCAGGGGCGCCAAGCTGGCCGCCGACATGGCGGCGCTGATCGAGGACCTACAGACCGCCATCCCGGCCGTTTTCGAGAGGGACGACTACCGCAACCGGCGGCAGGTCATCGACGAGGAGTTCAAGCAGCGCCAGGAATCGGCCTTCGCGGCGTTGCAGGAACGCGCCAAGGCGAAGGACGTCGCCATGATCCGCACGCCGGTGGGCCTCGCCCTCGCGCCGATGCGCGACGGCGAAGTCCTGGGTCCCGACGAGTTCCGCAAGCTGCCGGAGGCGAAACGGCGTCACATGCAGGCCGACCTCGAGGCCCTGCAGGCCGATCTCGAGGCGACGCTGCGCCACTTCCCGCAATGGGACAAGGAACGGCGCGACCGTCTCCGCGACCTCAACCGCGAAGTCACGATGTTCGCGGTCGGCCACGGCATCGACAACCTGCGCGCGGCCTATCGCGACTTCCCCGAAGTCATCGCCCATCTCGACGCGGTCGAGCGCGACATCGTCGACCATGCCGACGCCTTCCTCGGCGC
This sequence comes from Dongiaceae bacterium, assembly GCA_040881945.1. Taxonomy (GTDB): domain Bacteria; phylum Pseudomonadota; class Alphaproteobacteria; order Dongiales; family Dongiaceae; genus JBBECF01. The sequence goes on from JBBECF010000118.1 coordinate 3,685, forward strand.
CTCGGCGGAACGCTCGGCCGCGGCCGGCCTCGGCGCCAAGCGGTCGGACGACGCCGACAGTTTCCGCCGCTATCGGGTGAACCTCGTGGTGGACAGCGGCGCGCTCACGGGCGCGCCGGTCGTCTACGAGGACAACCCGAGCTATTCGAACCTGCTCGGCCGGGTCGAACACCTGGCCGAGATGGGCGCTCTGATCACCGATTTCAATCTGATCAAGGGCGGCGCGCTGCACCGGGCCAACGACGGCTATCTGCTGCTCGACGCGCACAAGCTGCTGATCCAGCCCTTCGCCTACGAGGCTCTGAAGCGCGCGCTCCGGGCGAAGGAGATCCGCATCGAATCGCTGGGCCAGATGCTCAGCCTGGTCAGCACGGTGTCGCTCGAGCCGCAGCCGGTGCCGCTCGACGTCAAGGTCGTGCTGGTGGGCGAGCGGCTGCTCTACTATTTGCTGTGGCATTACGATCCAGACTTCGGCGAGCTGTTCAAGGTCGCCGTCGACTTCGAGGACGATATGCCGCGCGACGAGGCGTCCAAGATGTCCTTCGCGCGGTTGGTGGCCACCATCCTCCGGCGCGACGGCCTGCGCCCGCTCGACCGCGCCGCCGTCGCACGGGTGATCGAACACGGCGCCCGCCTCGCCGACGACGCCGAGAAGCTGACGACGCGGCTCGGCCATATCGCCGACCTGCTGCGCGAAACCGACTATTGGGCCGGCCGGAACGGCCACGACGTGGCCGCCGCCGCCGACGTGCAGCAGGCCATCGACGCCCAGATCCATCGCGCCGACCGCGTCCGCGAACGGTCGCAGGAGGCGATCCGGCGCGGCTTCCTGTTGATCGACACCGCCGGCAGCCGCGTCGGCCAAGTCAACGGCCTGTCGGTACTCGACCTCGGCAACGTCTCGTTCGGCCGACCCAGCCGCATCACCGCCCGCGTCCGCCTCGGGCGCGGCGAGGTCGTCGACATCGAGCGCAAGGTCGAGCTCGGCGGCCCGATTCACTCTAAGGGGGTGCTGATCCTGGCCGGCTTCCTCGGCGCCCGCTTCGCGATCGAGCATCCGCTGTCGCTCGAGGCGAGCCTCGTCTTCGAGCAGTCCTACGGCGGGGTCGAAGGCGACAGCGCCTCGTCGGCGGAGCTCTATGCGCTGCTCTCGGCGCTCGCCGAGGCGCCGGTCAAGCAGTCGCTCGCGGTCACCGGCTCGGTCAACCAGCACGGCCAGGTGCAGGCGATCGGCGGCGTCAACGAAAAGATCGAAGGATTCTTCGACACCTGCGTCCAGCGCGGGCTGACCGGCGATCAAGGCGTCCTGATCCCGGCGGTGAACGTCAAGCACCTGATGCTGCGCCGCGACGTCGTCGAGGCGGTCGAGGCCGGCAAGTTCCACGTCTATCCGGTGGAGACCGTCGACCAGGGCATCGAGCTCCTGACCGGCCTGCCCGCCGGCGAGCGGGACGCAACCGGGCGGTTCCCCGAAGGCAGCATCAACCGTCGCGTCGAGGACCGGCTGATCGCGCTGGCCGAGCGCCGTCGCGCCTTCGGGGCCGCCGCCGCCGCGCCGGGAACGCCATGAGCGGCGACGCGCCGGCTCCCGTCCTGCGGCGCATTCTGGTCGCGCTCGACGCCTCGCGCGCGAGCCTGGCGGCGCTGGAGACGGCGGCGGCGCTGGCGGCAAGCCTCGAGGCCGAGCTGACCGGGCTGTTCGTCGAAGACATCGACCTGCTGAATCTCGCCGGTCTGCCCTTCGCGCGAGAGGTCAGCCTGTTGACGCAGGCGGCGCGCGCCCTCGATCCGGAAACCGTCGAGGCCGAGCTGCGGGCGCAGGCGGGGCTGGCGCGCCGGGCGCTGGCCGAGGTGGCGGAGTCGCTGCGGCTGCGCTGGTCCTTCCGCACCGTTCGCGGCCGGGTGACCGCGGAGCTGCTGGCGGCCGCGGTCGAGGTCGACATGGTCGCCGTCGGCCGCGGGCGGACACGGCTCGGCCGCACGGCGCGGGCGGTTGTCGCCCAGGCGTCGCGCTCCGTGCTGGTCGCCGCGCCGGCCTCCGGCTCCGCCCCGGCCCGGGTCGCGCTCGCCTTCGACGGCTCGCCCTGCGCCGCGGCCGCGCTCGTCACGGCCGCGCGGCTGGCCCGGCGCGAAGGCGCCGAGCTGGCGGTGTTTGTGCTGGCGGCGGACGCCGACGAGGCGGAGCGGCGCGTGACGGCGGCGGCGGAACAACTGCGCGCCCTGGGGGTCGCGGCAAGGTTCCGGCGCCTCGTCGGCGTCGGCGCGGGCGAGCTGCGGCGCGCCGTCGAGCGCGAGGGCGCGCGGCTGCTCGTCCTCGGGGCCGACGCCTCGGTTATTCCCGACGACACGCTCGCGCTGCTGCTCGAAATCGCCGGCTGTCCGCTCCTGCTGGTGCGCACGACTCCCTGATCGCCGGCGTCGTCAGCGCGGCTCGCGGTGCCGCAGCGGCACGAAGGCCACCGGCAGGATCGACCGTGCCTCGGTTTCGCCGGCCGCGGTATTGTCGAGCACCATCAGGTCCTGGCCGAGATACCCGGTCCCGACCGGAATGACCAGCCGGCCGCCGGCCTTGAGCTGGGCGACGAGCGGCGGCGGCACCTCGGGCGCGGCGGCGGTGACGATGATCCCGTCATAGGGCGCATGTTCCGGCCAGCCCTGGTAACCGTCCGCCGCGCGCACCTCCACGTTGTCGTAACCGAGACGGCGCAGCCGCGCCGCCGCGGCCTCGGCCAGTTCGGGAATGACCTCGACGCTGTACACCCGAAGGGCGAGCTCGGCCAGCACCGCCGCCTGGTAGCCGCAGCCCGTCCCGACCTCGAGCACGACATGGTCCGGCTCGACGCGCAGCAGGTCCGACATCAGGGCAACGATGTAGGGTTGCGAGATGGTCTGCCCGTGGCCGATCGCCAGCGGCGCATTGACATAGGCGAGAGGTTGATCGGCGGCGGGCACGAACTCGTGCCGCGGCACCCGGCCGAGGGCGGCCATGACCCGCGGATCGAAGGCGGGCCGGCCGGTGTAGCGCGCCGTGGCCACGGCCTCGGCGGCGATCTCGCGCAGCATCGCCGCGCGCCGACGCTCGACGGTGTCGTCGCCGGTGTCCATCATGTCTTGGCCGTCTCGCGCAGCGGCCAGCGGTCGAGAGCGACGGCGCCGCTCAGGATCTCGCGCCACAGCTCGCGCAATTCCGCGAGCCGGCGGCGGACGATCGGCGTGACGGCGGGGGCGAAAAACGCCGCCGGCCGCGGCGCGCGCGGGCACAGGCGGACCTCGGCGATCTGCGGCTCGTCGATTGGCCGGCCGATGCGGCTGACCAGGTAGCACTCGGCCGCCGCCGCCTCGGGGATCTCGGCGACGACGGTCTCGGCGATGAGCCCGGCGGCGATGTTGTAGAGCTTGCCGACGTGGCTGATCGGGTTCTTCCCGGCCGCCGATTCCATGGTCATCGGTCGGTACGGGGTAATCAGGCCGTTGACCCGGTTGCCGCGGCCGGCCTCGCCGTCGTCGCCGGCCTCGGCCGAGGTCCCGGTGACGGTGAGATAGATGCTGTCCGGCGCGGGGCCGTCGGCGGTGTTGACCTCGACCGCGACCGGGCGCTCGGTATATTCGCCAGCGACGGCCCGTGCGGTTTCCGCGATCCACGCCTTATTGGCGAGATAATCGTCCATGCCGGCGACGTGGCGGCCGATGGCGGCGCTGGCTACGGTGAGGCGTATCTCGGCGCCGCGCCGCACAGCCATGACCTTGATATCCTCGCCGATCGCCGGGCGAATCTGTTTGACCGCGGCGGCATTGAGCCGGCGCTCGACGCCGAGCGCGATCGTCTCGAGTTGGCTCAACGGCGCGAAGCCGACCCCGCAGGAGGTGTCGTTGGCGAGCGCCACCCCGGTCCGCCGCTGGCGCTCGAACAGCTCGGCGAGATCGACCGAGCCGGCCCGGATCAGGCAGTGGACGCGCACATGCCGCTCGGCGTCGAGCGCCCGCATGTTGCGTCGCAGCCAGCCGCGGCACGCCTCGACCGCCAGCTCGGCGACCGGGACGGTCACGCCCTTGTACTCGGCGGTGGCGCGCCCGGCCAGATAGAGGTCGATCGGCTGCAGCACCTCGCCGCCGCCGAAGGCGGGTCGCGCCGCGCCGCCGCGCAGCAAGGCCTTGTCGACGTTGTGATGCAGGATGAAGCCGAAGCGCTCGCAGTAGAACGCGGACAGCGCCCGGCTCACCTCCTCGACCAGGGCGTCGCACAGGCTGTCGGGATGACCCAGCCCCTTGCGCTCGACGATCTCCGCCGGCAGCGCGTCGCCGCCCGGCGCGGCCAGCAGGTCAACGGTGACATCCATGCCGGGACCCGCGACCGGCGCCGCGCCGGGCGGTCAGCGCACCGTGATGCAACTGCACTCGGCCAGGGTGCAGACCTTGTGGGAAACGCTGCCGAGCAGCATCCCCTCGATGTCGCCGAGGCCGCGGCTGCCGAGCACGATGAGATCGACGCCGGTCTGCTTGGCGTGGGCGACGATGGTGCGGGCCGGCTGTCCGGTCTTGGCGATCGCCTGGACGTCGGTCAGGCCCTTCTTGCGCGCGTGCTCCTCGGCCTGCGCCAGGGTCTCCTTGGTGCGGTCGTCGATCAGGTCCTCCGGCGTCCCGGTGAGGCCCTCGATCTCCATGTAGTGCCGCAGCTTTTCCGATACGTCGGCGGGCGGCTTCTTGGTCACCATGAGGAACTGCAGCTTCGACCCGTATTTCAGGGCAAGATCGACGCCGTTCACCGCCGCCTTCATGGCGTGGCGCGAGCCGTCGACGGCAACGAGTATGTGCTTGAACATCGGGTACCTCCTGCCTCTCGCGCGACCGCCCGGGCCGGCCTGGGCTCACGCCCCGCGGGTTCGATCCTCGTCCTGGTCCAACTCCTGGGCCCGCAGGATCTCGTACACGTCGGCGACGACGCCGCTGAGCGGGCGTTCGAGCTGGCCGCCGAGATACTCGTCCTCGGTGAGCCAGGCGAAGGCCTCCGTGACCTCGGCCGGCGTCGCGCCGGTAGCGATGACGTCGGCGACGCGCTCGTCGCTGAGACGGCCGACGATGTCGAGGATCTGCTCCTTGGTTACGCTCACTGGCCCGCCCTCGCGCCGTTATCGGAACCCGAGAGAATACACTATTCGCAGGCCGCAGCCGAGACGCCTTGACCTGGATCAAGGGGATCCGGCCATCGTCCCGCATACTGGACCGGTTTCGACCCAGGTTGCGGGAGCCCGCTTCATGCTGACCCGCGAAGAGTTGCTGGCGAGGGCGCACAAGCCGTCCGAGGACGCCCTGCGGCTGCACCCGTTCTACCGGGGCAAGGTCCAGATCCTGCCCAAATGCCCGGTGCGCGGCCTGGCGGACTTCGCGATCTGGTACACGCCCGGCGTCGCCGCCTCGTGCCAGGCGATCCGCGCGCGGCCCGATCTCGTCTACGAGCACACCAACAAGGGCAACTGCATCGCCATCGTGTCCGACGGCACGCGGGTGCTCGGTCTCGGCGATATCGGGCCGGAGGCGGGCCTGCCCGTGATGGAGGGGAAGGCGCTGCTGTTCAAGTATCTCGGCGGCGTCGACGCGATTCCCCTCTGCCTCGGAACGACGGACCCCGATGCGATCGTGCGGACGGTCAAGCTGCTCGAACCGTCCTTCGGCGGCGTCAACCTCGAGGACATCGCCCAGCCGAAATGCTTCCGCATCCTCGAAGCCCTGCGCGCGGAGATGACCATCCCGGTATGGCACGACGACCAGCAGGGCACCGCCGCGGTGTTGCTGGCCGGGCTGCGCAACGCGCTCGCGGTCGTCGGCAAGGAGATCGGGCGGATCAAGATCGCCATGGTGGGCATGGGCGCGGCCAATGTGGCGAGCTACCGCCTGCTCAAGGCGAGCGGCGTCGACCCGACGGCGGTCGTCGCCTGCGACAGCAAGGGAACGCTGCATCGGGGCCGCGGCGACATCGAGGCGGCGCAGGATCTGTTCCCCGACAAGTGGCGGGTCTGCCTTGAGACCAATGCGGACGGCGTGATCGGCGGCATCGCCGAGGCGCTACGCGGCGCCGACGTCTGCCTCGCCTTCTCGACCTCGGGCCCGGGGATCGTCGCGCCCGACTCGATCCGGGCGATGGCACGGGATCCGATCATCTTCGCCTGCGCCAACCCCGTGCCCGAGTTGTGGCCGTGGGAAGCGGCCGAGGCCGGCGCCCGCATCGTCGCCACCGGGCGCAGCGACTTTCCCAATCAGGTCAACAACTCGCTGGTCTTCCCCGGCGTCTTCCGCGGAGTCCTCGACGTGCGGGCGCGCGCGATCACCGAGGGAATGGCCCTGGCCGCCGCGCGCGAATTGGCGGCCTGCGCCGAAACGGCCGGCCTGCGCGAGGACCGCATCCTGCCACGGATGGACGACCGCGATGTCGCCGTCCGCGTCGCCGCGGCGACTGCCGGCCAGGCGCAGCGCGAGGGCATGGCGCGCCTGTCGAAGACCCACGAGGAGTTGTTGGCGGGGGCGCGCGCGACGATCGCGACGGCGCAGGAGGCGACGCGGCTGCTCATGCGCGAGGGGCTGATCCCGCCGCCGCCCGAGGCGTAGGCGGCGGGCCGGGCCTCAGTCGCGCCGGGCGCGGCCCTCGTAGATATAGGCCATCGGGCGCGGGCCCTTGGCGTAGCCGGTCTCCAGCCGCGCCACGCGGAATCCGGCGGCGCGCACCAGCTCGTCGATGCGGCGGTTGAGATTGCAGCCGCCGCCGATGCGCCGCCACAGCGGGTTGAGCCGGTCCTGCCAGGCCTCGACGCCGCGGTCCGGCGAACGCCCGTGCTCGACGAACAGCAGCTCGCCGTCCGGTTTGAGCACGCGCCGCATTTCCGCGAGCGCGCGTAGCGGCTCGCCGATCGTGCACAGGGTCCAGGTCGTGACCACGCTGTCGAACCCGGCGTCGTCGAACGGCAGGGCTTCGCCGGGCCGGTTCACGAACTCGACCGGGAACGGCGCGGCGGCCGCCTTCGTCCGCGCCAGGCGCAGCATCTCGGGCGACGGATCGACCCCGACCACCGCCGTCACCGCGCCGCCGTAGAACCGCAGGTTCAGCCCGGATCCGATGCCCATCTCCAGCACGCGGCCGCGCGCCGCCGGCACGACCCGCGCGCGATAGCGCGACGCCTCCTTGCCGCGCATCGAGAAATCGATGACGCGGGGCAGGATGAATCGTTCGTAGAAGCTCACAGGTTGCCTCCAGCTTCGGGTTTCGGTTATTCCGGCAGCCCCGCCTTGCGCAGCCCCTCGACGAAATGCTCGAGCTGCGCCGGAACGCGGTCCGGCTGGATCGCCGCCCAGCGCGCGACCGAAAAGTTCGGGTGCAGCTTCAGGACCTCCAGCGCCTGGGCCCTGGCCTCGTCGAGCCGGCCGAGCTGCGCGTAGCTGGCGGCGAGCAGCCGCCGGCCCTCGGCGACATTGTGCATCTGCTGCACTGCGGCGATCGCCTCCTCGTAGCGGCGAACCATGTAAAGAGCGTCCGCCAGGTGCCACAGGTACCAGTCCGGGTAATGCGGGTTGAGGCGCATCGCCTCGCGGATCAGGGCGACGGCTTCCTCGGGTTGGCCGTTGTAGGCCATGGCGTCAGACAGTTCGGCCATGATGTCGGCGTTGTTGGGGTTGAGGGTCGAGGCGCGCTCGAACTCGGCGATCGCCCGGTCCAGATCCTTCCGGTACAGGTAGACGACGCCGAGTTCGCTGTGCCCGCTGGCGTCCGAATCGTCGAGCGCCACCGATTTCTTGGCGAGATCGAGGGCCTTGTCGAGCGAGGCCTCGGGCGAATCGCTCCAGGCATAGCGCCAGTCGTCGTTGTAGGTCCGCGACAGCGCCGCGTAGGCGCGCGCATAACCGGGGTCGCGGGCGATCGCCTGTTCGTACATCTCGCGCGCCCGCGCATTGCCTTCGCGGGTGTACTGGAAGAAATGCTCCTGTCCGCGCAACAGAAAGCCGTAGGCCTCCAGGTCCGCGGTCTCGACCCGCCGGACGCGGCTGCGCTCGGCCTCCTCCACCTTCACTGCCAGGGCGGCGACGATGACCCGGGTCACCTCGTCCTGCACCTCGAACAGGTCGGTCAGCTCGCGGTCGTACCGTTCGGCCCAGAGGTGGCGGTCCGCCGGCGCGTCGATGAGCTGCGTCGTGATGCGCACGCGGCTGCCGGCCCGCCGGACACTGCCCTCCAGAAGGTAGCGCACGCCCAGCTCGCGGCCGGCCTGCTGCGCGGTGAACGTCTTGCCCTTGAAGACAAAGGACGAGTTGCGCGAGATGACGAACAATTCGCGGAACTTCGAAAGGCTCGTGATGATGTCTTCGGTGATGCCGTCGCAGAAATAGCCCTGTCCGCGGGTCTCGCTCATGTCGTCGAAGGGCAGCACGGCGATCGACGGGCGGGCGGGAAGGGCCAGCGGCTCCGTGGTCTTGCGCACGGCCGGCGACATCAGGGCGACCCCCGGGTCGGCGTGGACGCGGTAGATCTCGACGGGCTCGGCGATGTTCTTCAATTGGTGGTCGCCGAGATACTCGTAGCCGAGCGCCAGCTTGTTCTTGACCTGTTCGTAGACCGCGCGCGAGATGCAGATGCCGCCCGGCAGCGCGATCTGCTGCAGTCGCGCCGCGATGTTGACGCTGTCGCCGAAGATATTGCCTTCCTCGGCGATGACGTCGCCCAGGTTCACGCCGACGCGGAATTCGATCTTCTCGCCCTGCGCCATGTCGAAGACCGTCGCCTCGATCTCCCTCTGGACCTCGACCGCGCATTTGAGCGCGTTGACCACGCTGGGGAAATCGGCGAGCAGGCCGTCGCCGGCAAGGCTGGCCACCCGGCCGTCGTAGGACGCGATGCGCGCCGCGAACAGCTCGAGGCAGGCATGGGTGGCGCGGTGCGTGGCCTCCTCGTCCCGCCCCATCAGGCTGCTGTAGCCCTTGAGGTCGGCGCTCAGGATGGCGGTCAGTTTCCGACCGTAGCCGGCGGTCGCCATGCGCGATATCTCCGCGAAGCGAGGCGCAACCGTCGACGCCCCGCCTATCGGCGCGGCGGCCGACCGGTTCAAACCCGGCGCCGATTCTACCGGCCTCGCCCGCCGGCGCAAGCGTCGATCCAACCTGTCCGCTCGATCCTAGTGTCCCGCCCCCGAAATTCGTTTCACGAATTTCGGGGTAAACGGGCCACTAAGCACTTGAATCCATTGGCCTGCTTTTCCCAGAAATTCGAAAACGAATTTCCGGGGCAGGACACTGGGCGGGCGCGATTGAAACGGACCGACTGGAATTGCGTTCCGCGCCGGCCTATAGTGAGACTGCAACTCAAGCGCGAAGTCCGCGTCAATGACGGGAGGACTCCATGGCGAAGGCGAAGGCGAAGGCGAAGGCAAAGACCAAGGCAATGGCCAAGGGAGTGGCAACGGCGGCGGTACCGGAACTGGGCGATGTCGTCCAGGCGTCGGACGGGAGGCTGTTCTTCATCCCAGTGGGGGGCACCCCTCGACAACTCCCTCAAACGGATCTGACGACGATCGTTGACCTTATCAGGAACGACGCGGCTTTGCTGCGCGCTCTTCTCTCCAAGCGCCCCGGCATCATTGCAGCGAAGCGATGAACGGCCGGCCGGTCGGTTCCGGCGGCTGAGGCGCCGCCGCCGCGCCGGGTGGACGCCACGACCGACGCCATGCTTCCGGGCATCGCCGGCGCACCGGGTCTCGCGCGAGCGGGCCGGCCGGTCCGCAAGGCGTACCGAATCGGGACGCACCGCGCCGTAGCGCCGGAGGAGACGCTGGCGCGGGCGCGCCGGCTGTTCCCCGTCCTGGGGATAACAAGAATCGCGAACGTGACCGGGCTCGACCGGGTCGGCGTTCCGGTCGTCATGGTGTGCCGGCCGAACGGGCGGTCGCTCGCCGTCTATCAGGGCAAGGGCATCGACCTGGCCGCGGCCAAGGCGTCGGGCGCGATGGAGTCGATCGAGCGCTACCACGCCGAGCACATGGTCGCGCCGCTCAAGCTCAACACCTATGAGGAGCTGCGCTACACCCACAACCTCGTGGCTGCCGAAACGCTGCCGCGGATCGAAGGCGGTCGGTTCGATCCCGGCCGGCCGCTGCTCTGGGTCGAAGGCCGCGACCTGCTGCGCGACGACGGCGTCTGGTTGCCCTATGAACTGGTGCATTTGAACGAGGGCCTGCCGGCGCCGCTGGCGCGCGGCTGTTTCCGCGCCACCAGCACCGGACTGGCCGCCGGGAACGACCCGGCCGAGGCGCTGGTCCATGCCCTGTGCGAGGCGGTGGAGCGCGATGCCGCGACGCTCTGGCAATTGCGCTCCGAGACCGAACAGGAACGCACCCGCGTCGATCCGTCGAGCATCGACGATCCGACCTGCCGGGCGCTGCTCGACCGGATCGACGCGGCGGGCCTGGTTCCGGCCGTCTGGGACATCGCCTCGGATGTCGGCGTCCCAGCCTTTCTGTGCCAGGTCATGGAGCGCGCAACGGGGACCGGCCTGCGCTACGAATTCGCCGACGGCACCGGATGCCATCCGGCGCGCGACGTGGCCTTGCTGCGCGCCGTGACCGAGGCGCTCCAGGCCCGCCTGACCCTGATCGCCGGATCGCGCGACGACCTCGAACGGCGCTACTACGCCGACCGTGCCCCGGACGTCCTCGCGCGCCAGCGTCGTATCGTGACGGCCGGCGCCGCGCCGCGCTCCTTCGCCGAGGCGCCGTCATGGGACGCCGACACCTTCGCGGAAGATCTTGCGTGGCTGCTCGACCGGCTGCGCGGCGCCGGTCTCGACCGCGCCGTCGTTTTCGACCTGACGCGGCCGGAGTTCGGGCTGCCGGTCGTGCGCGTCGTCGTGCCGGGCCTCGAGGACGGCGAGGACCTGCCCGGCTACGTGCCCGGCCCGCGCGCGCTCGCGGTCCTGGGGGCGGAGCGGTGACGGCGGTCGTCTTCGTCGGGCCGACGCTGGGGCCCGCCGACGGGCGCGGCGAACTCGACGCCGACTACCGGCCGCCGGCGTCGCAGGGCGACGTCTATCGCGCGGCGTTGCGGCGGCCGCGCGTCATCGGCATCGTCGACGGCTATTTCGAAAGCGTGCCGGCGGTGTGGCACAAGGAAATTCTGTGGGCCATGGCGCAGGGCATCCATGTCTTCGGCAGCGCCAGCATGGGCGCGCTGCGCGCGGCCGAGCTCGAGGCCTTCGGCATGGACGGCGTCGGCTGGATCTTCGAGCAATACCGCGACGGCGCGCTGGAGGACGACGACGAGGTGGCCGTCCTGCACGGCCCGGCCGGGACGGGCTACGTCGCCTTGAGCGAGGCGATGGTCAACATTCGCCGCACCCTGGCCGCGGCCGCCTCGGCCGGCGTCCTCGACGCCGACGCCGCGGCGGCGCTGACCGGCATCGCCAAGGCGCTGTTCTACAAGGACCGGTCCTACGCGGCCCTCCTGGACCGGGCCGGGCGCGCGGGGCTCGCGGCCGCCGTCCTCGACCGCTTCGCCGCCTGGCTGCCGCGCGGCCGGATCGACCAGAAGCGGCTCGACGCCCTCGCCATGCTGCAACAGATGCGCGACCGCCTGGCCGCCGGCCTGCCGCCGAAGCAAGTGCGCTACCATTTCGAGCCCAGCCGCGCCTGGGACGCGGCGCGCCGCGCGATCGACGGCGCGGCCTCGCTTGACCGGGCAACGGACCCGGCCTAGCGTGCCTGGGACCATAGGCGCGCGAGCATGAGCGGCTTCGTCATCGTCGTGGAATTCCGCCTGAAGCCCGGAACCTTCGCGCGTTTCCGCGACTTGGTCGTCGAGAACGCCAGGGACTCGGTGCGCGACGAGCCGGGCTGCCGCATCTTCGACGTCGCGGCGCCGCTGGGGGAAGGCGATCGGGTCGTGCTATACGAGGTCTATGACGACGCCGCGGCCTTCGCCGCGCATCTCGAGACGCCGCATTTCGCGGCCTTCGACGCGGCCAGTCGGCCGCTGGTGGCGGCGAAGTCGGTGAGCGAGTTCCGTCTGGAGTTCGCCGGCCGGAACTAGAACGAAACGCGCCCGCCGCGAACGAACGACGGCGGGGCGGAAAACCAAGGCGGAAGCGGGCGCCCGCGCGCCCGACGCCGCCGCGACAGGGGAGGACGGCCATGGCCGCGACACAGCAGGGACTGAAGGCGCTTGCGCGGACCCGGAAGCTCAAGCTCGGGCACTTCATCGTCGAATTCGCCACCCCCGGCATCGGCCACATGCTGAAATCCGCGGGCTGCGACTTCGCGCTGCTCGACACCGAGCACAGCGGCTTCGGCCACGAGACGGTGAAGAGCGTGCTGCGCTACATGGAGGCGGCCGGGCTGCCGACCATCGTGCGCGTGCCGTCCAAGGAGTATCACCATATCGCCCGCGCCTGCGACGTCGGCGCCGAGGGGATCATGCTGCCGATGGTCGGGTCGGCCGCCGAGGCCGAGCGCATCCTCGCATGCATGAAATACTATCCCGACGGCGCTCGCGGCGTCGCCTTGCAGATCGCCCACGACAACTATCGGCCGGGCCCGACCAAGGGCAAGCTCGCCGCCGCCAACAGGCGCACCACCTTGTTCGCCCAGATCGAGACCGCGGACGGCGTCAAGAACGCAGAGCAGATCGCCGCCGTGCCCGGCGTCGACTGCCTGTGGATCGGCCACTTCGACCTCAGCGCCTCGCTCGGCATCCCCGGCGAATTCGACAACCCGAAGTTCCTCGCGGCGATCGACCGTGTCATCGCCGCCGCGCGCAAGCACGGCAAGGCCCTCGGCCGCCTGGTGCCGACCGTCGAGCAGGGCATCGAGCTGAACCGCGCCGGGTTCGATTTTATCTGCTATTCCGGCGACGTCTGGGTCCTGCACGGCGCGCTCAAACAGGCGGTGGGCGAGCTGCGCGCCGGCTGCGGACGGCGGCGCTGAGGCCCGGCCACGCCATGGCGCAAGACGCCTTTCATGTGGTTCTGAGCGGCGATTTCCGCCGGCCGGACGGCGGCCCGTCCTTCCCCGATTTCGATCTCGCGCCGCTCGAGAACCATCCGCGCGTCGTCTGCCGCTTTCTCGACGCCGGCGACGACATCGGCCCGGACCAGGTCGCCGACGCCGATGCCCTCATCCTGCTCGTCCCGCGCGTCGGCCGGAACAGCTTCCACCGCAACGGCCGGCTGTCGCTGGTCGCGCGCTTCGGGGTCGGCTACGACAACGTTGACGTTGACGCCTGCACCGAGCACGGCGTAGCCCTGGCGATCACGCCCGACGGCGTGCGGCGGCCGGTGGCCGTCGCGATCCTCACGCTCATGCTGGCGCTCGCCGGCAAGCTGCTGATCAAGGACCGCCTGACGCGCGAAGGCCCCGCCGGCTTCGCCAAGAAGTCGCAGCACATGGGCGTCGGCTTGACCGGCAAGACCCTCGGGTCGATCGGCATCGGCAATATCGGGGCCGAGATGTTCCGGCTCGCCAAGCCGCTGGACATGGACTTCATCGCCCACGATCCCTACGCCGACCCGGCCATGGTCCGGTTCCTCGGCGTCAGGCTCGTCGATCTCGAGACGCTGTTCCGCAGCTCCGACGTGCTGGCGGTCAACTGCCCGCTGACGCCGGCGACCCGCCATCTGGTCAACGCCGAGCGGCTCGGGCTGATGAAGCCGACCGCCTACCTGATCAACACGGCGCGCGGGGCCATCGTCGACCAGAAGGCGCTGACCAAGGCGCTGCAAAAGCGGCGCCTCGCCGGGGCCGGCCTCGACGTGCTGGAGCAGGAGCCGCCGGACGCCGACGACCCGCTGCTGCGGCTCGACAACGTGGTGCTGGCGCCGCACGCGCTGTGCTGGACCGACCAGTGCTTCGCCGGCATCGGCGCCTCGGACGTCAAGGCGGTGCTCGACGTCATGCACGGGCGCGAGCCGACCGGCGTGGTGAATCGCGCGGTCCTGGCCACGGAGGCGTGGCGCAAGCGGCTGGACGGCTATCGGGCGCGCTTCGGCGCCTGACCGGGGGCAGGTGTTGACAATGGGCGTTCGGGCAGAATCGCCGCGCGAACGCCGCAACGAGGGAGGACAGCATGGGACGTTACGAAAAAATCTTCGGGGCGGCCGCCTTGGCGGCCCTCGCCCTCGGCTGGGGGCCGCCGGCGGCGGCCCAGTCGGCGGCCGAGCGCGCCGTCGAGGCGGCCAAGCCGTATGCGGGCACGACCATCACCATCGTCTGGGAGGCCGGCCTGCAATCGCTCGACCCGTTGAATTTCTCGGGGCCGAAGTGGAAGGAGCTGACCGGCATCGACGTCAAGGTCGTCGAGGTCGCGACGGAGGAGATGTTCACCAAGATCATGCAGGACTACCGGTCTGGCGCCGGCGCCTATGACGCGCTCAACGTCATTCCCGCCTGGATGGCCGACCTCGCCAAGGCCGGCGCCCTCGAGCCGCTCGACGCTTACGTTGACAAGTACGGTTTCCGCGAGGAGCTGCAGGAGATCGCGCCGGTCTATCGCGACAACCAGATGACCGTGGACGGCACGATCTACGGCTTCCCGGACGACGGCGACGTGTTCCTGATGTACTACCGCAAGGACCTGTTCGAGGACGCGGCCAACAAGGCCGAGTTCAAGGCCAAGCACGGCTACGATCTGGCGGCGCCCACGACCTGGAAGCAATTCGGGGAAATCGGCCAGTTCTTCACCGACAAATACGCGCCCAAGATGTACGGCGCGGCGTTCTTCCGCCAGCCGCCCTACGCCCAGTACATGTTCCAGGAGCGTTTCCGCGTCGAAGGCGGCAAGTTCTTCGATCCGGCGACCATGAAGGCGACGGTCAACAGCGACGTCGGCGTGCGCGTGCTGGCCGAGATGCGCGCGGACAACAAGTTCATGCCGCCGGGGGTCGAGACCTGGGGCTTCGTCGAGAACCTCGCGGCCTTCCTCGACGGCACGACGGCGATGACCATCTCCTGGCCGCCCTACGGGCGCTGGGCCGCCGGCTACGGCACCGACGAGGCGGCGCTGTCCTGGGTGCCGAAGTCGAAGGTCGCCGGCAAGGTCGGCTACGCCCTGCCGCCGGGCGGCCATCCGCAGCTCGCCGCCGGCTTCGCGCTCTCGGTCGCCTCGACCAGCAAGAACAAGGAGGCCGCCTATCTGTTCATCCAGTGGCTGAACAGCAAGGACACGAGCCTGCAGCGGGTGCAGCTCCCCTACGCGCTGCGCGATCCCTTCCGGGCGTCGCACTTCGCCAGCGCCGAGTACAAGTCGCGCTGGCCGGAGGCGCCCCAGTACCTGGCGGCGCTCGAGGCCGGCGCGGTCAGCGGCCTGCTCGATCTGTCGCTGTTGCAGACCGACAAGTACGAGGAGCCGCTGCGCCAGGGCATCAGCCGCCTGTGGGCGGGCGACGACCCCAAGGCGATCCTCGACCAGGTGGCGGCCGAGTGGGACGCCGTCACCGAGCGCGTCGGCCTCGACAAGCAGAAGGCGGCGTATGGGGGCTGGGCGGCGAAGCCCAACGCCTATCCGCAATAGGCTCGCGGCGCGGGCGACGGCGTCCCGGCAGGGGCGCCGTCGCCGGCCGGCCCGCGCGCGAACACGAAGATGCGGGCGAGCGGGAACGGGGAAGGCATGACGAGCTCGACGATCTCCGGGGCGGCCGGCGGGCTCGGCGGGGTGCGCTACCGCCTGGGCCTGTTCGCCGACCGCCGGTTCAAGTACCTGATCGTCTGGCCGGCGATCCTCGTGCTGCTGCTCATCGGGCTGTTCCCGCTCGTCTATAACCTGGTCGTCAGTTTCCAGAACATCACCATGCTGGAGGAGGACACCTCCTTCGCCGGCCTGGCGAACTACGCCCGGTTGTTCGGCGACCTGCGCCTGTGGCAGGCGCTCGGGCACACCGCGATCTTCACGCTCGTCGCCTTGCCGGTCGAACTGCTGCTCGGGCTCGCCATGGCCCAGCTCTTCCTCGAACGGATGCCCGGCCGGCAGGTCTTCGTGGCGTTGCTCGTGCTGCCGACGGTGATCTCGCCGATCGTGGCCGGGGCGACCTGGCGGCTCATGTTCGACAACCGCTACGGCCCGATCAACCAGATCGTCGGCTGGTTCGCGGGCGAGCCGGTGCCGCTGCTGTGGGTCGTCGATCCCGTTCTCGTCTATCCGGCGATCGTCGCCTGCGAGATCTGGCAGTGGACGCCGTTCATGTTCCTCATCCTGCTGGCGGCGCTGTCCAACGTCGACCGCTCGCTGATCGAGGCGGCGGCGATCGACGGCGCGTCCTTCTGGCGCATCTTCTTCCGCATCGTGCTGCCGGCGATCTGGCCGGTGATGGCGATCGCCATCCTGATCCGCGGGCTCGATCTGGTCCGCCTGTTCGACATCGTCTGGGCGTTGACGCGCGGCGGCCCCGGCACGATGACCCAGACGATCTCGATCTACGCCTATTTGCAGGGCTTCCAGCAGTTCGAGACGAGCTACACGGCGGCGATCGCCTTCCTGGTGATCTTCCTCCTGTCGGTCATCGTCATGACGGCGCTCCGCCGGATGGAGATTGCCCGATGACGACGCTGCGGCTGCGGCGCCGGACCGCGATCCTGGCCGGACGTTACGCCGCGGCGACGGCGCTGACCGTCGTTTTCCTGTTCCCGGTCTATTGGCTGTTCATCATATCGTTCAAGACGCCGGACGAGATCTTCGCCTTTCCCCCGCGATGGTTGCCGGACAGCCTGCAACTCGGCAACTACGCGGTGCTGTTCAAGGACGGCGACGCGGCGACGGTGTGGAACAGTCTGGTGGTGGCCGGGATCAGCACCGTCATCGCCATGTTCCTCGGCACGATCTGCGCCTACAGCCTGGCGCGGTTCCGCACCGGCGGCGACAACCTGGCGATCTGGATCATCTCGCAACGCATGTTCCCGCCGATCGTGGTCGTGTTTCCGATCTTCCTGCTCTATGTCTGGATCGGCTGGGTCGACACGTACCAGGGCCTGATCCTGCTCTATACCGCGTTCAACCTGCCCTATGTCATCTGGATGATGCGCGGCTACGTCGCCGACATTCCGATCGAGCTCGAGGAAAGCGCGCTGGTCGACGGCTGCACCCGCTGGCAGGTGCTGGTCCGGGTGGTGTTTCCGATGGCGCGCGCCGGACTGTTCGCGACCGCCGTCTTCACCTTCGTGTTCGCCTGGAACGATTTCCTGTTCGCGCTCGTCCTGACCCGCACCGAGGTCGTGACCTTCCCGGTCCAGGTGACGCATTATTTCGGCGGGCAGTCGAATTTCTGGGCGAAGATCGCGGCCATGTCGGTGCTCGGCACGCTGCCGATCTTCTGCGCCGTCGCGATGCTGCAACGCTATCTGGTGCGCGGCATCTCGATGGGCGCGGTCAAGGGGTGAGGCAAGGGATGGCCGAGCTGAAGATCGCCGGGCTGCACAAGCGCTACGGCAACGTCCACGCGGTGCGCGGCGTCGACCTGGAGGTGCCGGCCGGCGAGTTCACCGTGCTGGTCGGCCCGTCGGGCTGCGGCAAGAGCACGCTGCTGCGCACCATCGCGGGCCTCGAAGAGGCCGACGAAGGCACGATCGAGATCGGCGGGCGCGTGGTCAACGACACGCCGCCGCGCGATCGCGACATCGCCATGGTGTTTCAGAACTACGCGCTCTACCCCTATATGAGCGTGTTCGAGAACATCGCCTTCGGCCTGCGCGCGCGCAGGACGCCGAAGGCCGAGATCGAGGCGCGCGTGCGCCGCGCCGCCGACATGCTCGACATCTCGGGCCTGCTCGATCGTCTGCCGCGCCAGCTCTCGGGCGGCCAGCGCCAGCGCGTAGCGATCGGTCGTGCCATCGTGCGCAACGCCCGCCTGTTCCTGTTCGATGAGCCCCTGAGCAACCTCGACGCCCAGCTCCGCGACGAAATGCGCAGCGAAATCAAGCGGTTGCACCAGGAGATCGCGACCACGATGATCTACGTCACGCACGACCAGATCGAGGCCATGACGCTCGCCGACCGCATCGTCCTGCTCAAGGACGGGCGCATCGAGCAGGCCGGCGCGCCGCTCGACCTATTCGAGCGGCCGGCGACGCGTTTCGTTGCCGGGTTCCTCGGCTCGCCGGCGATGAACTTCGTGCCCGCCGGGCTGGGGGCGACCGACGGCGCGCCCGCCGTGCGGCTCGCGGACGGCGTGCGGCTGCGTCTGCCGGCGGCGCGGCGCGGGGCGCTCGCCGGGCAGGCGGAGCGGCCGATCGTCCTCGGCCTCCGGCCCGAGCATATCGCCCGCGCCCGCGACGGCGCGCCGCGCGACGGCGTCGTTCGCCTGGCCGCGACCATCGAGCTGGTCCAGCCGACCGGCTCGCGCACCTACGCGACCTTCCGGCTCGGCGGCGTCGCGGTGGTGGCGGAGCTGCAGGCGCACGACGTGCAGCGCCCCAACGAACGCGTCGTGCTCGAGTTCGACATGAATCGCGCCGTTCTCATCGACCCGGCCACCGACCGGGTGTTGTGAGCGGCGCCACGGGGGAAAGGGGGGAAACGCGATGGCCGCCAAGAGACCGACCCGCGCCGTCAAGCTGCTCGGCACCGCGGCGCCCGACACCAAGAGCCGCCGGCTCGCCGCCGGGCCGCTGTCGGTCGAGCTCGACAACGGGGCGCTGCGCTACGTCCGCTTCAACGGCGTCGAGGTCTTGCGCGCCGTCGCCTTCCTGGTGCGCGACGAAAACTGGGGCACCTTCACGCCGGAGATCCGCGGCCTCAAGGTCCGCCAGGGCCGCGGCGGGTTTCGCGTGTCCTACGAGGCGCGCTGCGGCGATGCCCGCCGCGCCCTCGGCTACCGCGTCGACATCGTCGGCCGGCCCGACGGCAGCTTGCGCTTCGACGCCGCGGCGCGCGCCGAAACCGACTTCCCGACCAATCGCACCGGCTTCATCGTCCTGCACCCGCTCAGCGGCGTCGCCGGCCGCCCGGTCGAGGTCGAGCACGTGGACGGCCACACGCTGCGCGATAAGTTTCCGGCGCTCGTCAGCCCGCTGCAACCCTTCTACGACATCCGCGCCTTGTCGCACGAGGTCGTGCCCGGCGTCCGGGCGACGGTGCGCATGGAAGGCGACAGCTTCGAGATGGAGGACCACCGCAACTGGACGGACGCCTCGTTCAAGACCTATGTCCGCCCGCTCGCCTTGCCCTGGCCCTACACCATTCCGGCCGGCGCCGAGTTCGCGCAAGTAGTCGCGCTCGACATCGCGGGCAAGGCTAGGCCGGGCCGGGCCGCCGCGGGCGGCCGGCGGCTGCGCGTCGAAATCGGCCGCGCCGCGGGCGGCGTCATGCCGCGCATCGGTCTCGGCGTCCCGGCCGAGGAGGCCGCGCCGGCGCTGGCCGCGGCCGATCTGATCAAACGGCTCGGCCCGCAGCTCCTGGTCTGCCGCGTCGACCTGCGGCGCGGTGACGGGGCGGTCCTGCTCGGCAACTATCGCCGGCTGGCCCTGGCGAGCGGCGCCGAGGTCGTGCTCGAAATCGTCATCCCCGGCGAGGGCCCGCCGCGCGACGAG
>JBBECF010000119.1:0-10232 GCA_040881945.1 Dongiaceae bacterium
TGCACTTCGAGTATTCGACGACCAAGGGCGTGCCGGGCCTGTGAAACGGCCGCGCTGACCTGCCCGCGCGGCGGGTCTTAAGACAATGACCGTGCCTCACTCCGCCGCGGCGGGGGCGGGATTGATCTGGGCAGGCATTGAATCTATGCTAGAATTGGCATAATGTCATCAGGATGACCGGATGCCGAAGCGGGCGCACAGCGACTATTTGCCGAAGCCAGTACGATGGGTCGGCCGCAGCAAAGACGATCTGAGCGCATTTCCGGAAGACGTGAAACGCCGGGTCGGCGGCGCGCTGTGGGAGGCCCAGCTCGGTCGCAGGGCGTTATATGCCAAGCCCCTTAGAGGTTTCGGCGGGGCGGGGGTATTGGAGGTCGTCGACGATTTCGACGGCGACACCTATCGCGTGGTCTACACCGTTCGGTTCGCCGGAGTCGTTTACGTTCTCCACGCGTTTCAGAAGAAATCGACACACGGGATTGCGACGCCGAAGCACGAGATGGACGTAGTGCATGAGCGCCTGAAGCGGGCGCGGGAGGATTACCGGCAATGACTCGTAAGCGAGAGAGCAACATCCCAGTGATTGCGAGCAGCGGCAACGTGTTCGCGGACCTCGGGTTCGCCGATGCCGAAGAGGAGTTGGCCAAGGCCCAACTGGCCTCGTACATCCGACACGTGCTCAAGCGCCGCCGCCTCACGCAGGCTGCCGCGGCACGACTGATGGGCATCGATCAGCCCAAGGTCTCCGCGTTGCTCAATGGCCGGCTGGCGGGCTTCTCGAGTGAGAGGCTCATGCGCCTCCTGACGGCGTTGGGGCACGACGTGGAGATCCTCGTCAAGGCGAAGCCGCGCGGCCGGTCACGCGGGCGCATCCTGGTGATCGGCGAAGCGCGGCCGTAGCCGCTCGTCAGCCGGGACGGCGAGGTACGGTCGAGCAGCGGCAACTCGACGGAGCGAGAGGAGCGAGGAAATCGCCGTCTGCCTCGGCGTGCTCTATCATGGGATTCGCCACTTGACGGCCGATCCGACCGGCCATGCACATGCTCATCACGGTTGAGAAGGACGAGAAATAACGATTCCGCTCGCAGGAAGGGCACCCGGCGGTCGCGCGCGCCGTGGGCGGGCCGTCACGCTTCACGTGCTTGGGGCCAGGCCATATAAGTCCTGGACCACTGGCTGCCAGGGCGAACCTGCGATGCGGTTCAGAAAGCGTCGGTCCGCGGTGACGAGTGCCGCCGACGCCCGTTCCGCCACGGCCAGATAGAAGCAGTCGTAGATCGGATGGTCCAGGGCGCGACCGATCGCCGCGGCACGGGAAACGATCGGCCGCAACGGCACGAAGTCGGCTATCGCACTGGCGAGACGCGCGAGGACGATATCGTATTGCTCGGCCACCATGTTGCCGCCCCTGAGCAGCCGCCACGCGGCATTGAAGACCTCAGCAAGGAGCAGTTCCGGGGCGATCAGGCGCTCCTCACGATTGAGCAGGCCGCGCGCCCTATCCGAGCCCTGCTCCTCGACGAACCACTTGAGAGCGACGCTGGCATCGACGACCAGCGTCATCGCCTGTCCCGATCCCGCCTAATCAGGTCCTCCGCAAGAGGGTGCTCCCCCGGCGGCGTCAAGGCTCTGGCCCGATCCAATTCGGTCAGCAGATCCTCGCGCCCTGGCGCTGCCGCCGACGTTAGAATCTCCCGTAACTCCTGTTCGAGCGAATGTCCCCGCTGGGCCGCTTTGGCCTTCAGTCGGATTACGACATCGTCGTCCAAACTACGCACGATGACCTGCGCCATGGCCGGGTTCCTTGTTGATATCAAGCATGATATCATGGTCGCACGGGAGCGGGAAGGGCCAGTAACTACCCAGAACTACCCAGCGAGCGGTCGGATCGGCCGGATCGAGGCGTAGGCGGCCGACCCCGCTCCAGCCCGTCCCGCCTCACTCCGCCGCCTTCTCGGCCGCCGCCTTCTCCACCCGCGCCGCGCAGAACTTGAACTCGGGGATCTTGCCGACCGGGTCGAGCGCCGGGTTGGTCAGCAGGTTCGCCGCCGCCTCGACATAGGCGAAGGGGATGAACACCATGCCCGGCGGCACCGCGCCGTCGCTGCGCGCGGCGAGCTCGATCGCGCCGCGCCGCGTGCTGACGCGCACGCGGCCCCCCGGCGCCACGCCGAGCCGGCGCAGGTCGGCCGGGCTGAGGCTGGCGACGGCGGCGGGCTCGAGCGCGTCGAGGGTCGAGGCGCGCCGGGTCATCGCCCCGGTGTGCCAGTGCTCGAGCTGGCGGCCGGTCGAGAGCACCATCGGATAGTCGTCGTCGGGCTGCTCGTCGGGCGGGACGATCGCCGCCGGCACCAGCTTGCCGCGGCCGCTGGCGGTCGGGAAGCCGTCGCCGAACACGACCGCGTGCCCGGGCCGGTCCGGCGCGTCGCTCGGGTAGGTCACCGAGCTCTCGCGCAGCAGCCGGTCCCAGGTGATGTTGGCGAGCGACGGCATGGCGCGCGTCATCTCGGCGAACACGTCGCGCGGGTGGGCGTAGCGCCAATCGAGTCCCAGGCGCCGCGCCATCTCCTGGACGATCTCCCAGTCGCGCCGCGCCGCGCCGGGCAAGGGCAGCGCAGCCCGCCCCATCTGCACCTGGCGGTTGGTGTTGGTGACCGTGCCGTCCTTTTCGGGCCAGGCCGAGGCCGGCAGCACGACGTCGGCATAGGCCGCCGTCTCGGTCAGGAACAGGTCCTGGACGACGAGGTGATCGAGCCGGGCCAGCGCCTCGCGGGCGTGGGTGAGATCGGGGTCCGACATCGCCGGATTCTCGCCCATGACGTACATGCCCTTGATGCGCCCGGCATGGGCCGCGTTGACGATCTCGACCACGGTCAACCCCGGCTCGGGGTCGAGCTTGGCGCCCCACAATTCCTCGAAGAAGGCGAGATCCGGCGCGCTGCGCACCTTGCGGTAGTCGGGGAAGAACATGGGGATGAGACCGGCGTCCGACGCCCCTTGCACATTGTTCTGCCCGCGCAGCGGGTGCAGGCCGGTGCCCGGCCGCCCGACCTGGCCGCAGATCAGCGCCAGCGAGATCAGGCAGCGCGCGTTGTCCGTCCCGTGCACGTGCTGCGAGATACCCATGCCCCAGAAGACGATCGCGGCCTCGGCCCGGGCATAGGCGCGGGCCACGGTACGGATCGTCGCGGCGTCGATGCCGCACACCGGCGCCATCTTCTCCGGCGGATAGTCCGCGAGGTGCGCCTTCAGGGCCGCGAAGCCCTCGGTCTGCGCCTCGACGTACTGGCGGTCGTAGAGCTCCTCGGCGACGATGACGTGGAGGATGGCGTTGAGCAGCGCCACATCGGTGCCCGGCTTGAATTGCAGCATGTGGGTGGCGTGGCGCTTCAGCGCCTGGCCGCGCGGGTCCATGACGATCAGCGTCTTGCCGGCCTTGACCGCCTGCTTGAAAAAGGTAGCGGCGACCGGGTGGTTCTCGGTCGGGTTGGCGCCGATGACGACGATCACGTCGGCGTTTTCGACCTCGTTGAAGGTGGCGGTGACGGCACCCGATCCGATCGTTTCCATCAGCGCCGCGACGGACGAGGCGTGGCACAGCCGCGTGCAGTGGTCGACGTTGTTCGAGCCGAAGCCGGTGCGCACCAGCTTCTGGAACAGATAGGCTTCCTCGTTCGATCCCTTGGCCGAGCCGAAGCCGGCGAGCGCGCGGCCGCCGTCGCGTTCGCGGATGCGCTTCAGTCCGCCGGCGGCGGCGTCGAGCGCCTCCTCCCAGCTCGCCTCGCGGAACCAGGCCCGGCGCTCGGTCGAATTGGCGCCCGGATCCTTGGTCTTGGGCGCGTCGGCGCGGCGCATCAGCGGCTTGGTCAGGCGGTCGCGGTGGGTGATGTAATCGAAGCCGAAGCGGCCCTTGACGCACAGCCGCGCCTGGTTCGCCGGGCCGTCGCGCCCGTCGACCGACAGCAGCTTGTCGTCTTTGATGTTGTAGGTGATCTGGCAGCCGACCCCGCAATACGGGCAGACGCTGTCCACCTGGCGGTCGGCGTACTGGGTGCGGACATTGCGCTCGTCGAGCAGCGTCGCCGGCATCAGCGCGCCCGTCGGGCAGGCCTGCACGCATTCGCCGCAGGCGACGCAGGTGCTGTCGCCCATGGGATCGTCGAAATCGAACACGATCTTGGCCCCGGCGCCGCGATAGGCCATGCCGATCACGTCGTTGACCTGGATCTCGCGGCAGGCGCGCACGCAAAGGTTGCAGTGGATGCAGGCGTCGAGGTTGACGCGCATCGCCGGGTGGCTGGGGTCGGGCCCCGGCACGCCGTCGCCGGCCGCGGCGCGGCGCGGGAAGCGACTCGTCGCCACGCCCATCGCATCGGCCCAGCGCCAGAATTCCGAGGTCGGGTCGTGGGCGACGTCCTTGCCCGGCTGGTCGGCGACCAGCAGCTCCATGACCATCTTGCGCGCCGTCTTCGCCCGCGCATTGTCGGCGGTCACTTGCATGCCGGGCGTCGGCTTGCGGATGCAGGAGGCGGCGAGCACGCGCTCGCCCTCGATCTCGACCATGCAGGCGCGGCAATTGCCGTCGGCGCGATAGCCCGGAAAGGGTTGCCAGCATAGGTGCGGAATTTCCTGGCCCAGGCGGTTGGCCACCTGCCAGATGGTCTCGCCCGGCTCGGCCTCGACCTCGCGGCCGTCGAGGCTGAAGGCGATGCGATCGGTCATGTCGTCTCCCCGCGGAAATGCTTCATTACCATCTTGACCGGGTTGCAGGCGGCCTGGCCGAGGCCGCAGATCGAGGCGTCGGTCATCGCCGCCGCCAGCTCGCCGAGCAGCGCCTCGTCCCACACCGGCTGCTGCATCAGCCTGACCGCTTTCTCCGTGCCGACGCGGCAGGGCGTGCATTGGCCGCAGCTTTCGTCTTCGAAGAAGCGCATCAGATTGAGCGCCGCCGCGCGCGCGCTGTCCTGGTCGGACAGCACGACGACGGCCGCCGATCCGATCAGGCAGCCATGCGGCTCCAGCGTGCCGAAGTCGAGCGCGATGTCGCCCATCGCCGCCGGCAGGATGCCGCCCGAGGCGCCGCCCGGCAGATAGGCCTTGAAGACGTGGCCGTCGGCCATGCCGCCGCAATATTCATCGATCAGCTCGCGCACGGTGATGCCGGCGGGCGCCAGCTTCATCCCCGGCTCCTTGACGCGGCCGGAGACCGAGAAGCTGCGCAGGCCCTTGCCGCCGTGGCGGCCCTGGCCGGCGAACCATTCGGGGCCGCGCTCGACGATCTCGCGCACCCAATACACGGTCTCGACGTTGTGGATCAGGGTCGGGCGCCCGAACAGCCCGACCTGCGACGGATAGGGCGGCTTGTGCCGGGGCATGCCGCGCTTGCCCTCGATGCTCTCCAGCATCGCCGACTCCTCGCCGCAAATATAGGCGCCGGCGCCGCGCCGCAGGTGGATGCGCGTCCCGGCGCTCAGCCCCTGCGCCTCGAGGCGGCCGATCTCGTCGTGCAGCACCTCGCGGATCGCCGGGTACTCGTCGCGCAGGTAGACGTAGGCGTCGGCCGCCTCGACCGCCCAGGCGGCGATCAGCATGCCCTCGAGAAAGCGATGCGGCGCCGTCTCCAGATAGACGCGGTCCTTGAAGGTGCCGGGCTCGCCCTCGTCGGCGTTGATGGCGAGCAGCCGCGGGGCCGGCTCCTGGCGCACGAAACGCCACTTGCGCCCGGCCGGGAAGCCGGCGCCGCCCAGGCCGCGCAACCCGCTCGCCTCGAGGAGGCCGATCATCTGATCGACGCCGCGCCGGCCGGCGCGGCAGTCGGCGAGCAGCGCGTAACCGCCGCCGGCGCGGTATTTGTCCAGGCTCTCATAGGGCGGCACCAGCGGATGCGTCGCGCCGGAAGCGACGGCGGAGGCGACGCTCGATTCGGTGGCCCGATCGACGAACCGGTGACCGACCTCGGCCACCGGCGCCCGCTCGCAGCGTCCGACGCAGGGCGCCCGCACCACGCGCACGCCGGCGCCCAGCGCCGCCGGCAACGCCGCCAGCAGTTTCTGCGCGCCCATCAGCTCGCAGGTCAGGCTGTCGCAGACCCGCACGGTCAGCGCCGGCGGCGGCGCCTCGCCGTCGAGCACGACGTCGAAATGGGCGTAGAAGGTCGCCACCTCATAGACCTCGGCCAGCGCCATCCGCATCTCGTCGGCGAGCGCCGCCAGATGCGCCGCCGACAGGCAGCGATGGCGGTCCTGGATCAAATGCAGATGCTCGATCAACAGGTCGCGCCGGCGCGGCCGATCGCCGAGCAGCGTCCGCACCTCGTCCCGCGCCGCCGGATCGACCTGCCGTCCCTTGGGATGCGACCGCGGCCGCCGCCGCCCGGTCCCCGGGGGAATCGCGCGCGGGGCCGGCGACGAAAGAGCGGAATCGTTATTGTCTGGCACCGCGAACCTCGATCTCTTGCGAACTGGGCGCGGACGCGCCGGCGGTCAATGCGCCAAGGCGCGCAGCATGGTCGTGCCGATGGCGGCGGGCGATTCGGCGACGTGGACGCCGGCGCGGCGCAGGGCCTCGATCTTCGCGGCGGCGCCGCCCGCGCCCTCGGCGCTGAGGGTGCCGGCATGACCCATGCGTCGGCCGGGCGGCACGCAGCGGCCCGCGATATAGGCGACCACCGGTTTCGCCGGCTTCCTCTCGCTCAGATACGCGGCCGCGTCCTCTTCCGCCGTGCCGCCGATCTCGCCGATCAGGACGACGCCCGCGGTTCCGGGATCGGCCAGGAACAACTCCAGGCAATCGACGAAGCCCATGCCATAGACCGGGTCGCCGCCGATGCCGATGACGGTCGATTGCCCGAGCCCGGCGGCGGTCGTCTGCGCCACCGCCTCGTAGGTCAGGCTGGCCGAGCGCGACGCGATGCCGACGGTGCCGCGGCGATGAATGTGTCCCGGCATGATGCCGATCTTGCATGCCTCCGGGGTGATGATGCCCGGCGTGTTCGGGCCGATCAACCGCGTCCGCGTGCCCTCGAGCGCGCGCTTCACCCGCACCATGTCGAGCACCGGGATGCGCTCGGTGACGCAGACCACCAGCGCCAGCCCGGCCGCGACGGCTTCGAGGATGGCGTTGGCCGCGAAGGGCGGCGGCACGAAGATCACGCTGGCGTCGGCGCCGGTCGCCGCCACCGCCTCGGCGACGCCGTCGAACACCGGAAGCTGCAGGTGCCGGGTGCCGCCCTTGCCGGGCGTCACGCCGCCGACGATCCGGGTGCCGTAGGCGATCGCCTGTTCGCAGTGAAACGTCGCCTGCGCGCCGGTGAAGCCCTGACAGATGACCTTGGTCTCGGCCGCGGCCAGAATCGCCATCGCGCCGCCTCCCCTGCCCTATGCCCGCTCAGGACCGCCGCAGCAGCGACGGCCAGCGGCGCCGCGGCGGCGACGCTTCCGTGCCGGCGGTCTTCGCCAAGGCCGCCGCCTTTTCGGCGGCGTCGGCCATGTCGGTCGCGAAGGTGACCGCGAGACCGGAATTCCGCATCAGCTTCTTGCCGATGTCGTCGTTGGTGCCGGCGAAGCGTACGACCAGCGGCACGCGCAGGCCGACCTCGCGCGCCGCCGCCACCATCGCTTCGGCCACCAGGTCGCAGCGCAGGATGCCGCCGCCGAAGATGTTGACCAGGATCGCCTTCAAATTGGCGTTCGACAGCATCATGCGGACCCCGGCGGCGATCTGCTCGCGCGTCGCCACCGGCCGGACGTCCATGAAGTTGGCCGGCGCGCCGCCGTACAGGTCGACAACGTCGAGCGTCGCCATCGCCAGCCCGGCGCCGTTGACCATGCAGCCGATATCGCCGTCCATGGCGACGTAATTGATCTCGTGGCGCGCCGCCTCGAGCTCGGTCGCATCGCGCTCGTCCGGATCGCGCAGTTCTTCCAGCTCGCGATGCCGGAACAGGGCGTTGTCGTCGAAGCTCATGCGCGCGTCGAGCGCGATGACGCCGCCCTCGCGCGTCACCCCCAGCGGGTTGATTTCGATCAGGCTGGCGTCGAGGCCGACGAAGGCGTCGTACAGCCGCGCGAAGCAGGAGGCCGCCGCCGCCGCCGTCGCCCCGGCGAGCCCGAGGCCGGCGGCGAGCCCGGCCGCCTCGGCCGGCAGCAGGCCCGTGGCGGGATCGACCGGCCGCTTCGCCACCGTCCCGGGCGCGTGGCCGGCGGCCGCCTCGACCTCCATGCCGCCCGCCGCCGAGGTGAGAATGGCGACGCGGCCCAGGTTGCGGTCCACCAGGACGGCGACATAGAGCTCGCGCGCGACCGCGCAACCCTCTTCGATATAGACACGGCCGACCTGCCGGCCGCCGGGTCCGGTCTGCGCGGTGACGAGGCGGCGGCCGAGCATCGCCGCGGCGGCCGCCTTCGCCTCGTCGAGCGAATGCACGACCTTGACGCCCTCGGCCTTGCCGCGGCCGCCGGCGTGAATCTGCGCCTTCACGACCCAGACCGGCCCGCCCAACTCGCGCGCCACGGTCTCCGCTTCCAGCGCCGTGTAGGCGACGCCGCCGCGCGGCACCGCGACGCCGTAGCGGCGCAGCAGGCTCTTGGCCTGATACTCGTGGATGTTCATCCGAGGACGCCCCTCGTCCGCCGCCGCGGCCCGCCGCCGCGGGTCCAGTCGTTATCGCTAAATGCCAGCAGAGTCCACCGCGACGCCGGGGCCGTTCTGCGCCCCACCGGCGACGGCGCCCCGGCCCGCGCCCCGATATGCGACCGGCCGGCCGTCATTTGACCAGGGTCACGACGCCGCCGGAGAGGTGCAGGACCTTCGTCGTCGTCGAGCCGAGCAGCAGGCCGGGAACGGCGCCGAGCCCGCGGCAGCCCATGACGATCTCCGCGCAGCCCTGCTCGGCCGCGTAGTCGACGATCGTCTCGGCAACCGGCCCGATCGCGATGTGGCTTTCGGCGCGCAGCCCGGCCTCGTCGACGATGGCCCGGGCCGCGGCGAGCGCCTTGCGACCCTCATCCTCGTGGTAGCCGCGCAGCGCCTCCGGCGACAGGAAGGAGCTGATCGCCGACGGCATCGGCGGCTGCACGTTCAGCAGGTGCAATTCGAGGCCGGGATGGTCGCGGGCGCGCCGCGCCGCGTGGCGGACCGCGCCGAGCGAGGACGGCGAACCGTCGACGGCGACGAGCAGCCGCGGACCCGGCGCCGCCGCGGCGCGCGCGCGCTGCCGCTCAGGTGACAAGGTCGATCTCGTCGCGCCGCCGCGCCGCCTGGATGCGGGCGAGGCCGTGCCCGGCCACGACCACGGCCACGGCGCCCGCGATCGGGGCCGCGAAATGCAGGAACGGCGCCTCGGCCGCCACCCAGGCGACCAGCAGCGGGTCCTTGACCAGGAGCTCGCCGGCGATGTAGCCGAGCAGCGCCCCGCCCGCCGTCACCAGGATCGGGAAGCGCGTCAGCAGCTTGAGGATGAGCGCGCTGCTCGTGACGATGAAGGGGATGCTGATCAGGAGGCCCAGCACGATCAGCACCGGGTTGCCGTCGGCGGCGGCGGCGATGCCGATGACGTTGTCGAGGCTCATGACCGCGTCGGCGATCATGACCGTCCGCATCGCCGCGAACAGGCCGCCACCGCCGCCGCCGACCGCCCGCGTCGCGTCGCCCGGTTCGGGCAGCAGCAGCTTGATCGCGATCCAGAACAAGAGGACGCCGCCGACGATCTTCAACGCCGGCACCTCAAGCACATAGACGATGAAGGTGGCGATCAGGACGCGCAGCGCGATCGCGCCGGCGGCGCCGAGCGCGATCCCCCAGCGCCGCTGCCGCGGCGGCAGCGAGCGGCAGGCCAACGCGATGACCACGGCGTTGTCGCCGCTCAGCACGATGTCGATCCAGATGATCTGCAGCAGCGCGACCCAGAATTCGGAATCGGCGAGCATGGTCGACTCTAGATGGGGCCGGGCGTAGGCGGCGAATCGGGCAATTTTAATTCCTCCCTGCCGCGGAAGCTAAAATTATCGTTGATTGGGTGTCTGTGATACATTATTTTGGATGCCACCGCACGCTGAAAGTTGCTGCGCGACGATCAAGAAAACCCAGCCTTTGAAGAGGGTGGGGATAAGACGCGGCCCCTGGCCTGCGCCAAACGGGAGGAACCTCATGCCACGACAGCACGCGAACCGCGTTATGCATTGCGCCGCCCTTGCTCTCGGCGGACTGGCGATTGCAACCGCGCCGGCGCCCGC
>JBBECF010000119.1:10332-22421 GCA_040881945.1 Dongiaceae bacterium
ATTGCGCCGCCCTTGCTCTCGGCGGACTGGCGATTGCAACCGCGCCGGCGCCCGCCGCCGCCTGGGAGCCGACCAAGACAATCGAGTTCATCGTTCCGGCCGGGACCGGCGGCGGCGCCGACCAGATGGCCCGCATGATTCAGGGCATCGTCCAGAAATACGAGCTGTCGCCCCAGCCGATCGTCGTGATCAACAAGTCGGGCGGCGCCGGCGGCGAGGGCTTCCTCGACGTCAAGGACTCGAAAGGCAACCCGCACAAGATCATCATCACCCTCTCGAACATGTTCACGACGCCGCTTGCCACCGGCATCCCGTTCAGTTGGGAGGATCTGACCCCGGTCGCCATGCTGGCGCTCGACAATTTCGTTCTCTGGGTCAACGCGAGCTCCCCCTATACAAGCGCCAAGGAATATTTCGACGCCGCCAAGGGCGCCGGCGACAAGCCGTTCCAGATGGCCGGCACCGGCTCCAAGCAGGAAGACCAGATCATCACCGTGGCGGCGGAGAAGGCGACGGGCGCGAAGTTCATCTATCTGCCGTTCAAGGGCGGCGGCGACGTCGCCACGCAGCTCGTCGGCGGCCATGTGAACTCCACCGTGAACAACCCGATCGAGGCGGTGGCGCACTGGCGTTCGGGGGCGCTGCGGCCGCTCTGCGTCTTCGGCGGCGAGCGCGTCGCGATCACCGACAAGATCACCACGGACATGTCGTGGAACGACATCCCGACCTGCAAGGAATCCGGGATCGACATCCAGTACAACATGCTGCGCGGCATCTTCATGCCCGGCGGCGCGGAGCAGGAGCAGGTCGACTTCTACGTGGAACTGTTCAAGAAGGTTCGCGAGACCGCGGAGTGGCAGGACTTCATGACGAAGGGCGCCTTCAACACGACCTTCATGGCCGGACCTGACTTCCGCGCCTGGGTCGAACAGGCCGCGACGCTGCATCGCAACCTGATGACGGAAGCGGGCTTCCTCGCGCCGTAACGACGCCCGACCCCGGGGTCGCCGGCGCCCGCCCGGCCGGCCCCGGGGTCGCCGGCGCCCGCCCGGCCGGGAGCGCGCCGACGGGCGCGCTAGGGTGCGGTCCTCGAACGGCGAGAACTAGGGCATGGATCGGGAAGACGTGACCGCCCGCGGCCCCGTTTCGGTCCGGGCGATGGAGTTGATCGTCGCCGCCGCCCTGATGGCGATCGGCGTCGTGACGATGGCCGACAGCCTCCGGGTCGGCGCCGGCTGGGCCGCCGACGGGCCGCAGGCGGGCTATTTCCCGTTCCGCATGGGGCTCGCGCTGTTCCTCGCCAGCGGCGTCGTCTTCGCCGTCAACCTGATCGGCCGCCGGGCGAGCCGTCGCGCGTTCGTCGAGGCGGCGCAGTTCAAGATGGTGCTCCAGGTGCTGCTGCCGTCGGCGGCCTATGTCGCGCTGATCGGCGTGGTCGGCATCTATGTCGCGGCCGGCCTGTTCATCGGCTTCTTCATGTGGCGGATCGGCCGCTATCCGCTGTGGAAGCTCGCGCCGGTGAGCGTGCTCGTGCCGCTCGCGTTGTTCTTCATGTTCGAGGTGTGGTTCCTGGTGCCTCTGCGCAAGGGCCCGCTCGAGGCCTTCTTCGGCTATTGACGGGCCGCCGCGGGCCGAACCGGGGGTATCGCAGTTGGAAGAGATCTCGGCGCTGCTCGATGGCTTCGCCATCGCCCTCACGCTGCAAAACATCTCCTACATGTTCATCGGCATCTCGCTCGGCGTGCTGATCGGCGTGCTGCCGGGGTTGGGCGGCGCGAACGGCGTGGCGATCCTCTTGCCGCTGACCTTCGCGATGTCGCCGACCTCGGCCATCATCATGCTGTCCTGCATCTACTGGGGCGCGCTGTTCGGCGGCGCGATCACCTCCATCCTGTTCAACATCCCGGGCGAACCGTGGTCGGTGGCCACCACCTTCGACGGCCACCCGATGGCCCAGCAGGGCCGCGCCGGCGAGGCGTTGACCGCGGCCTTCACCTCGTCCTTCGTCGGGGCGTTCGTTGCCGTTGTGCTGATCACCTTCCTCGCGCCGCTGATCGCCTCCTTCGCCCTTGCCTTCGGCCCGCCCGAATTCTTCGCCGTCCAGCTTCTGACCTTCTGCAGCTTCGTCGGCATGAGCAAGGAATCGCCGTTCAAGACGATCGCCGCGATGACGCTGGGCTTCGCGCTCGCCGCCGTCGGCCTCGACACGGTGACCGGCCAGCTCCGGCTCACCTTCGGCTGGACCGAAATGCTGCGCGGGTTCGACTTCCTGATCGCCGTCATTGGGCTGTTCGGCATCGGCGAGATCCTGCTCACGATGGAGGAGGGCCTGGCCTTCAAGGGCGTGACCGGCAGGATCAACCTCAAGGTCGTGCTGCAGACCTGGGCCGAGCTGCCGAAATACTGGGTCACGTCGTTGCGCAGCACGGTCGTCGGCTGCTGGCTCGGCATCACGCCGGGCGGGGCGACGCCGGCCTCGTTCATGAGCTACGGCCTGGCCAAGCGTTTTTCGAAGCATCCCGACCGCTTCGGGCAAGGCGAAATCGAAGGCGTCGTCGCCCCGGAGACCGCCGCCCACGCCGCCGGCACCAGCGCGCTGCTGCCGATGCTCACGCTCGGCATTCCCGGCTCGCCGACCGCCGCCGTGCTGCTCGGCGGGCTGCTGATCTGGGGCCTGCAGCCGGGGCCGCTGCTGTTCATCGAGCACAAGGATTTCGTCTGGGGCCTAATCGCCAGCATGTATATCGGCAACATCGCCGGCCTCATCGTCGTGCTCACCACGGTGCCGCTGTTCGCGGCGGTGCTGCGCATCCCGTTCAGCATCATCGCGCCGGTGATCATCACGGTCTGCGCGGTCGGCGCCTACACGGTCCACAACGCGCTGCTCGACGTGACCGTGATGCTGATCTTCGGCGTGGTCGGCTACATCTTCAAGAAGCTCGCCTACCCGCTGGCGCCGCTGGTGCTGGCCCTCGTGCTCGGCGACATGGCCGAGACCAGCTTCCGCCAGTCGATGCTGCAATCCCAGGGCAGTCTCGCGATCTTCTGGTCGAACTGGCTGGTCGGCAGCATCGTCACGCTCGCCGTCTTCCTGCTGCTCTGGCCGCTTATTTCCATGGCCTTCACCCGGCTGTGGCGGCGCGCCGCGGGCGGCCGGGCGGCGGCGAAATGACCGGCGGCCGGGTAGGAAAGCGATTGCTTGGGTCTTCTGGTATACGGTATTATGAATAACATGATCGACGACGGGGCGCAGGGGGACTCGACGGTGGCGCCGACGCCGGCGGGACCGGCCGCGCCGGAGCTGCCGCGGCTCGACGTCAGGCCGCTCGAGACCAGCGTCAGCTTCCGCCATCAGGCCTATCTCGCGCTCAAGCAGGCCATCACCACGATGAACATTTACGACCACAAGGGCGAAATCCGCCTCGACGAGCGCCAGCTTTCGCTGGATCTCGGAGTCAGCCGCACGCCGATCCGCGAGGCCATGACCCTGCTCGAGCAGGAGGGGCTGGTGCGCACCGCGCCGCGCAAGGGCGTGTTCGTCGTGCGCAAGACCAAGGCGGAGATCATCGAGATGATCACGGTGTGGGCGGCGCTCGAAAGCATGGCGGCGCGGCTCATCACCCGCAACGCCACGGACGAGGAGATCGCCGCCCTGCGCCGGATGTTCGCGACCTTCGAGGACAACCAAGTGCAGGCGAAAATCGACGAGTATTCCGACGCGAACGTCCGCTTCCACTCGGCGATCCTGCGCATGAGTCGCTGCGATCTGCTGAACAAGATTGCCGAGAATTTGTTCATCCACATGCGCGCCATCCGCAAGCGCACGATCTCGGAAAACGACCGGGCGCGGCGTTCGATCATCGACCACATGCACATCATCGAGGCGTTGGAGGCGCGCGACACCGAGCTGGCCGAGCGGCTGGCCCGCCAGCACACGCTCGACCTCGCCGTGCATGTCGAGCGGAACATCCACGATCTCGATTGAACAAGGGCGCCAAGCCGACGCCGACGCGCACGACTGGAGGACGACCATGGCTGAAGCGGCAAAGAAACTGCGTCCGACCGAGCTGCCGGCCGAGACCATCTCGGGCGGCCATCTGGTGGCCAAGGCCCTGAAGAACGAGGGGGTCGAGGCGATCTTCACGCTCTGCGGCGGCCACATCATCGACATCTACGACGGCTGCCTCGACGAAGGCATCAAGATCATCGACGTGCGTCACGAGCAGGTCGCCGCCCACGCCGCCGACGGCTATGCGCGCATGAGCGGGCGGCCCGGCTGCGCCGTGGTCACCGCCGGGCCGGGGACGACCGACGCGATCACCGGCATCGCCAACGCCTTCCGCGCCGAAAGCCCGATGCTGATGATCGGCGGCCAGGGCGCGCTCAGCCAGCACAAGATGGGCTCGCTCCAGGACCTGCCCCACGTCGACATCCTGCAGCCGATCACCAAGTTCGCCGCCACCGTTCCCGGCACCGAGCGGATCGCCGACATGATCAGCATGGCGTTCCGCGAATGCTTCAACGGCGCCCCGGGGCCGTCCTTCCTCGAGATCCCGCGCGACGTGCTCGACGCCCGGG
The DNA here is from genome assembly GCA_040881945.1 of Dongiaceae bacterium. Lineage (GTDB taxonomy): Bacteria > Pseudomonadota > Alphaproteobacteria > Dongiales > Dongiaceae > JBBECF01. The sequence goes on from JBBECF010000119.1 coordinate 14,911, forward strand.
TCGACCTCGGCAAGGCGCGGATTCCGGCGGCCGGCCGCTACCGCGCCTCGACGCGCTCGGTCGGCGACCCCGACGACGTGCAGAGGCTCGCCGACATCCTGGTGAAGTCCGAACGGCCCTGCATCCTGCTCGGCCAGCAGGTGTGGACCTGCCGCGGCAGCGACGCGGCCCGCGCCTTCGTGCGCAAGCTCAACGTCCCGGCCTACTTGAACGGCGCCGGCCGCGGCACCCTGCCGCCGGGCGACCCGCATCATTTCCACCGCACGCGGCGCTACGCCTTCGACAAGGCCGACGTGATCGTCATCGTCGGCACGCCGTTCGACTTCCGCATGGGCTACGGCAAGCGCCTGCGCGCCGACGCCACCGTCGTGCAGATCGACATGGACTACCGCACCGTCGGCAAGAACCGCGACATCTCGCTCGGCCTAGTCGGCGACGTCGGGCGCATCCTCGAAGCGGTGACCGCGGCCGCCACCGGCCGCCCCGACAACGGCGCCAAGCGGCGCGAAGGGTGGTTGAAGGAGCTGCGCGCCGGCGAAGCGGCGGCCGGGCTGAAGCTCCAGGCGCAGTTCCTGTCGGACGCCACGCCGATCAACCCCTATCGCGTGGCGCACGAGCTCAACGAGTTCCTCGCCGACGACACTATCTACATCGGCGACGGCGGTGACGTCGTGACGATCTCCGCCCAGGCGGTGCAGCCGCACCAGCCCGGTCACTGGATGGACCCGGGGCCGCTCGGCACGCTCGGCGTCGGCGTGCCCTTCGCCCTGGCGGCGAAGCTCGTGCATCCGGAGAAGGAGGTGCTGTGCTACTTCGGCGACGGCGCCTTCGCCATGACCGGATGGGATTTCGAGACCAGCATGCGCTTCGGGCTGCCGTTCCTCGGGGTCATCGGCAACAACTCGGCGATGAACCAGATCCGCTACGGCCAGATCGCCAAATACGGCCGCGAGCGCGGCGACGTCGGCAACCGCCTCGGCGACGTGCCGTTCGGCAAGTTCGCCGAAATGCTCGGCGGCCACGGCGAGGATGTGCGCGAGCCGAAGCAGATCCGCCCCGCCCTCGAACGCGCCCGCGAGGCGGTGAAGTCGGGCCGGTCGGCGCTGGTCAACATCTGGGTCGACCGCGAGGTCTATGCGCCGGGCACGATGAACCAGACGATGTACAAGTAAGGTGCGGCCGCCGCCGTTCCCGCGCCGACGAGGAAGGCCATGACGAAAGCTCTCGAAGGAATCCGCGTGCTCGACATGACCCATGTGCAGTCGGGGCCGTCCTGCACGCAGCTCATGGGCTGGCTCGGGGCCGACGTGATCAAGATCGAGCTACCGGGGCGCGGCGACATCACGCGCGAGCAACTCCGCGACCTGCCCGACGTGGACAGCCTGTACTTCACGATGCTGAACTGCAACAAGCGCAGCGTCACCGTCAACACCAAAACCGGCAAGGGCAAGGAGATCTTCCTCGCCCTGCTCAAGGTCTGCGACGTGCTGGTGGAGAACTTCGCGCCCGGCGCGCTCGACCGCCAGGGGTTCACCTGGGAGGCGATCCACGACATCAACCCGCGCCTGGTCTATGCCTCGATCAAGGGCTTCGGCCCCGGCCCCTATGTCGACTGCAAGGCCTACGAGACGGTCGCCCAGGCCATGGGCGGGTCGATGAGCACGACCGGCTGGCCCGACGGGCCGCCGACCAGCACCGGCGCCCAGATCGGCGATTCCGGGACCGGCGTGCACGCGCTCGCCGGCATCCTGGCGGCGCTGCTGCAGCGCGAGAAGACCGGGCGCGGCCAGCGCGTCGAGGTCGCCATGCAGGACGCCGTGCTGAACCTGTGCCGGGTCAAGCTGCGCGATCAGCAGCGCCTGACGCACGGCCCGCTGAAGGAATTCCCGAGCCCGAGCCTCGACGGCGCCGTGCCGCGCTCGGGCAACGCGTCGGGCGGCGGCCAGCCGGGCAGCGCGCTGCGCTGCAAGCCGGGCGGCCCCAACGATTACGCCTATGTGATCATCCAGCCGCAGGGCTGGGCGCCGCTGATGAAGATCGTCGGGCGCGAGGAGCTGATCGAGCATCCCGATTACGCGACGCCGAAGGCGCGCCTGACCCGCCTCGACGACTGCTTCGGGATCGTCGAGCAATGGACCCGACAGCACGACAAGTTCGAGGTCATGCGCCTGCTCAACGAGGTCGACGTGCCGTGCGGGCCGATCCTCGACATGAAGGACCTGATCGAGGACGCGTCGCTGGCGCAGCGCGGCACGGTGGTCGAGGTCGCCCACCCGACGCGCGGCACGTTCACGACCGTCGGCTGCCCGATCAAGCTGTCCGAGTCGCCGGTCGAGGTGATCGCCTCGCCGGCGCTCGGCGAGCACACCGAGGACGTGCTGCGCGAGCTCGGCTACGGCGACAACGAAATCGCGAACGCGCGGGCCGAAGGCGCGATCTGAGGGACCCATGCGCATCATCGTCAACGGACAACAGGCCTTCGGGCAGGCGGTGCTCGAAGCCCTGCTCGGGCGCGGCGAAGACGTGGTCGCGGTCTATTGCGCGCCGGACCAGCCGGGCCGCAAACCCGACCCGCTGAAGGCGCTCGCCCTGTCCAAGAACCTGCCGGTCTTCCAGCCGGCGTCGTTCAAGACCCCCGAGGTCGCCGACCGGATGCGCTCGCTCAAGCCCGACCTCTGCGTCATGGCCTATGTCATCCTGCTGGTGCCGGAGACGGTGCTCGGCATCCCCACCCATGGCACGATCCAGTACCATCCCTCGCTGCTGCCGCGGCATCGCGGGCCGAGCTCGATCAACTGGCCGATCATCTTCGGCGCGAAACGCACCGGCCTGACCGTCTTCTGGCCCGACAAGGGACTCGATACCGGACCCATCCTGCTGCAGAAAGAGGTGCCGATCTCGGCCGAGGACACGCTGAACAGCATCTATTTCGACAAGCTGTTCCCGCTCGGCGTGCAGGCGATGATCGAGGCCGTCGATTTGGTGCGCGCGGGCAAGGCGCCGAGGATCCCGCAGGACGAGTCCCAGGCCTCCTACGAAGGCTGGTGCCGGAAGCCGGACGTCCGGATCGACTGGAGCAAACCGGCCGAGCAGGTCTACAACCTGATCCGAGGCGCCAATCGCCAGCCGGGCGCGTGGACCGGCCATGACGGCAAGGTCCTGACGATCTTCGACGTGGCCCGGGTGGAAACGCCGGGCGGCCGGCCCGGCGAGGTCACTGCCGTGACCGACGCGGGCTTCACGGTTGCCGCCGGCGGCGGGCAGATCCTGGTCAAGCTCGTGCAGCCCGACGGCGGCGAAAGGGTCGCGGCCGTCGCCTATGCCGCACAAGTCGGGCTCGCCCCGGGCGCCCGGCTCGAAGCGCCGCGCGCCGACGCGTAGCAGCCAGAGGAGCGCGCGATGGCGATCAAGACGATGCTCGTGCCGCTGGACGGGAGCGCCGGCGGCGAGGCGGTGCTCGATACCGCCTTCGCGCTCGCCCGGCGGTTCTCCGCCCATGTCGATGTGTTGCACGTCCGCCTGCCCAGCGATCCGCTGCACTCGGTGACCGAAGGGTGGTGGCTGTCCGACGAAACCAAGCAGTGGGTGCTGGAGATCGCCGGACGGGCCGCCGCCGAGGCCGCCGCCAAGGTCCGCGCGGCGTTTCACGATTACTGCGCCGCGCGCGACATCGCGATCGCCGAGACGCCGCCGTCGCCCGCCGCGGTTTCAGCCGCGTGGCACGAGGCGGCCGGATGGGAGGCCACGGTGGTGGCGGTGCGCGGGCGCCTTGCCGATCTGATCGTCGTGCGCCGCCCGAGCGCCGAGCAGCCGCTGCCCACGACCGTCGAGGCCGCCCTGCTGGAGACGCGGCGGCCGATCTTCGTCGCGCCGCCGACGCCCGCCAAGCGGCTCGGCGCCAATATCGCGATCGGCTGGAACGGCAGCGCCGAGGCGGCCGGCGCCATCGCGGCCGCGCTGCCGTTCCTCGCCGCGGCGGAGCGGGTCACCGTGTTGACCGCCCGCGACGGGGCGCCGGCGGCGCCCGAGGATCTCGTCCGGCACCTCGCCTGGCACGGCATTGCCGCGGCGGCGCAAACCTTCGAAACCAAGCGCCGGTCGGTGGGCGAAGCGCTGCTGGCCGAGGCGCAGCGCTGCGGCGCCGACCTGCTGGTCCTCGGCGGCTACGGTCGGAGCCGGACGCGCGAGATGATCCTCGGCGGCGTCACCCGCCACGTGCTGGCCGCTAGCGACATTCCCCTCCTCATGTCACATTAGTGTTTGCGCCCAAACGGATGGTTCCCGTCGCTGCCTTGCTTTAAAGTTGTCATTGCCGGGCCTGACCCGGCAATCCATGGTGCGGCGGCACGATGGATGCCCGGCTCAAGGCCGGGCATGACAGCGAGGACGGTGCCAAACGCTAGACGTACACCACTAACGCGCGGCCGGGGGTGGCCCCGGAGCGGGACGGGCGGGAGGCGGGGTGAGAATCTGTATCTATGGCGCCGGCGCGACCGGCGGCTATCTCGGCGTCGAATTGGCGCGGGCCGGTGCCGAGGTCAGCCTGATCGCGCGCGGCGCCCATCTGGCCGCGATGCGGGCCAACGGCCTGACGCTGCTGAAGGACGGCGAAACGCGGGTCGTCCGCGTTGCCTGCACCGATTCGCCGGCCGAGTTGGGGCCCCAGGACTACGTCCTCATCGCGCTCAAGGCGCATTCGGTGCCCGGCGCGGTCGACGCCATGCGGCCGTTGCTCGGCCCCGACACCGCCGTGGTGACGGCGACCAACGGCATCCCGTACTGGTACTTCCACCGGCATGGCGGCGACTGGGAAGGGCACCGGCTCGGGAGCGTCGATCCCGGCGGGCGGCAGTGGGACGGGCTTGGTCCCGAACGCGCGATCGGCTGCATCGTCTATCCGGCGTCCGAGGTGGTCGAGCCCGGCGTCATCCGGCACGTCTACGGCGACAGGTTCCCCCTCGGCGAGCCGAGCGGCGAGGCCACCCAGCGCGTCCGCCGTCTGAGCGAGGCGTTCGAGGCGGGCGGCCTCAAGGCGCCGGTGCTCGACAGCATCCGCGACGAGATCTGGCTGAAGCTGTGGGGCAATTTGTGCTTCAACCCGATCAGCGCGCTGACCCACGCCACCCTCGACGTGATCGCCGGCGATCCGGGCACGCGCGCCGTGGCGCGCGCCATGATGCTGGAGGCCCAGGCGATCGCCGAGCGGCTCGGCATCCGCTTCCGCGTCGATGTCGAGCGGCGCATCGATGGCGCCGGCCGCGTCGGCGCCCACAAGACCTCGATGCTCCAGGACCTCGAACGCAATCGGCCGATGGAGATCGACGCCCTCGTCGCCGTCGTGCAGGAGCTCGGCCGCCTGGTCGGGGTCGCGACGCCGACGCTCGACGTCGTGCTGGCGCTGGTCCGGCAACGCGCCGCGGTCGCCGGTCTGTACGGCTGACGCGGACCGCGCCTTAGCCGCCGTTGCCGCGGGCCTCGAGCAGGTTGCGGCGCACCGTCTCGAGGTGCCGGCGCATGCAGGCGGCGGCGAGGTCCAGGTCGCGATCGGCGATCGCCGCGAACAGGGCGTCGTGCTCGGCGAAGCTGTGGTGGCTCGGGTCCGGGGTCGGCTTGGCGACGCGCAGCCGGCCCCACACCGTGGCGCGGCGCACGATGTTGAGGGTGTCGAAGAGCGAAAGCAGCAGCGCGTTGTGCGTCGCCGCCGCCACGGCCCGGTGCAGCTTGGTGTCCCACGCCTCGTAGACGCGCCAGTCGCGCGCGCTCTTGGTCTTGCGGATGCACTGGCGCATCTCGTCGACGTCGGTCGAGGTGGCGTTGCGCGCGGCGAGGCGCGCCAGCTCGGGCTCGATCAGCAGACGCGCCTCCATCACCTCGGCCGGGTTGGTGCGGCTGCCGATGCGCGAAACGTCGCCGACGGTCTCCGCCGGCCGGGTGCCGACGAAGGTGCCGCGCCCGACGTGGCGCCAGATCTGGCCTTCGGCCTCGAGCACGGCGAGGGCCTTGCGCAACGCCCCGCGATTGACGCCGAGCTCCCGACACAGGCTGCGCTCGGGCGGCAGGCGGCCGTTCAGCGGGTATTGCCGGTCGGCGAGAAGGCCTTGCAGCCGGCTCAGCGCGCCGTCGGCCTCGTCGTTTCGTTCCGCGCGCATTATTGACCAATCCCAGAATTGGTTCGACGGACCTTGTGTATTGCATGGCGCGAAACTTGTAAACGCCAATTCGACGTTCTATCATCCTTGTCACCATTGTACGATTGGTTCGTGATTGGTCGATGACCGGCCAGGCACGGACGGCGGCAAAGAAAACTTCGATCCGGGAGGACCCCATGCACAACCCGTTTGCCACGACATTGCGACTGCTCCTGCCGTTGGCCCTCGTCGCCGGACTGTCGGCGCCGGCGGCCCTGGCGGCCGAAAAGACCGTCCGGGTCGCGCTCGGCGACATCGAGACGGTCGAGACCCTGAACCTGCTGATCGCCCTGGAGAAGGCGAAGGAGCGCGGCGTCGCCGTCGAGCTCACCGCCTTCAAGTCCGAGGACATCGCCGCCCAGGCGGTGGTCGGCGGCCACGCCGACATCGGCGTCGGCACGCCCTATGCCCTGCTGCAGAAGGTGAAGGCGCCGATCCGCATCTTCTATCAGCTCAGCACGCTGCGCTTCTTCCCGGTGGTGGACGCATCGCTTTACAAGAGCTGGAAGGATCTGGACGGCCAGGAAATCGTCGTCCATTCGCGCGGCTCCGGCACCGAAGCCATCATGAACCTGATGGCCCAGCGGAACGGCATCGCGTACAAGTCCATCAGCTACGTCCCCGGCTCCGAGGTGCGCGCCGGCGCCATGCTCCAGGGCAACATCCACGCCACCATCGTCGATTCGGCGAACCGCCGGCTGCTGATGGAAAAGGGCGGCGACCGCTTCATGGTGCTACCGATGGAAGGCGTCGACGCCAGCGACGAGGCGCTCTACGCCAGCCAGGACTTCCTGACCAAGAACGCCGAGGCCGTCGACATCCTGGTTGAGGAGATGCTCACGGTCTGGCGGGCGATCAACAAGGACCCGAACTACGTCGTCGAACAACGGGCGAAATACAAGCTGCTGCCGGATCTGCCGGCCGATCTCGAGGGCGAGGTCCTGCCCTACTTCCAGGAATCGGTCGAGAACGGCGCCTTCGGCAACAACGGCGGCCTCAAGGCGGCGCAGGACGACTTCGACTTCTACTCGATCGCCGGCCAGCTCGAGGGCGACCCGGCGGCGCTGAAGGTCGAGGACTTCTGGGACCTGGGTCCGCTGACCAAGGCGCTCGGCAAGCTCGGGCAAGTCTAGGACGCGGCCGCCCGGTCGGGGCCGGACCGACCGAGAGCTTGTGAATGAATGCTGGATCGCCACTCCTGCGTGCTTCGAGACGGCCGCTGCGCGGCCTCCTCAGCATGAGGTTTTTTCTTTGTGCCATAAAGACTTAACCTCATCCTGAGGAGCGCCCCGAAGGGGCGCGTCTCGAAGGACGCAACGACGC
>JBBECF010000120.1:0-20728 GCA_040881945.1 Dongiaceae bacterium
GCCCCCGGCCGCGCCGAGATCGGCTTCGGTCGCCTCGAACTGCAGGCCGAACTGCACCGCCGGATCGGCGAACCCGCTGATCGCGTCGAACGGGATGCACAGCCGTTCCTGCCGGTTGTTGAAGCTCAGCGTGACGGCGAAGGACTCGGGCGCCACCTCGAGGCCCCAGAACTGATTCTGCAGGATGATCGTCATCTGGTCCACATACTGGGCGCGCAGCCAGTCGGGCATGATCACGTCGGGCGCGTCGGTGTGGAAGGTGATGTAGAAGTGGTGATCGCCGGGCAAACCATTCGTCGCCGCCTCGTTCAACGCCTCGCGCACGACGCCGCGCAACGCGCCCTCGACCATCTTGTCGTATTTGAGCCGATCCTCGGCCATGCGATCTGTCGCGGTCCCCTCCCTCGGCGCTCGCCTCGGCGAAGCCTCCGGCGGAGCCAGGGCCGGCCGGGCGAAGTGGGGGGCTTCTGTTGCCCGGTGCCCCCCGGACCGCGCTTACCTAGAGACTAGGCAGCGAGAGCCAAACGATTGTCGTTGGCACTTGTCATACGGCCCGATAACGGCGGTACCATGCCGAGCAAAAGCCTTGCCTTTACCACGCGCGTCGATCCTGTTTCGCCCCCGAAGGACGCCGCCGGTCAAGGGCGGCGTTGAAACTGGTGGAGGCGCCGGGTACTGCCCCCGGGTCCGCTACGCTTATGCCACAAGACGTTTATCGCCATAGTCGGTTGCCCGACACATATAATATAGGTAGCTTCGCCCCGAATCGAAAGGGCTTTCGCCCTGGCGCCCGCCATTTCCGGACCCGTGCTCGGATGCCCCTGACCCCCGACCAGCAGGCCGATGTCGATGGCGTGAGCAACGCCGCCGCCCAGCCGACGCGCCGCGCCACCGTGCCGGCGCTCGAGGAAATTCTTTACCAGCCGTTAACCGTACTCGATCACGGCTTCGTCCGCGTCGTCGACTACATGGGCGATGACGCGGCGATCGTGCAGGCGGCGCGGGTCTCCTACGGCCGGGGCACGCGCCAGGTCAGCGAGGACCGCGGCCTCGTCCACTACCTGATGCGCCACCGCCACTCGACGCCGTTCGAGATGTGCGAGATCAAGCTGCACGTCAAGCTGCCGATCTTCGTCGCCCGCCAATGGATCCGCCACCGCACGGCGAACGTGAACGAATATTCGGCGCGTTACTCCGTGCTCGACCGGGAGTTCTACGTGCCCGACCGGGAGTTCCTCGCGGGACGGAAGGCGGAGGCGCGCATCGAGCGCAACCTCGAACGCGGCCAGGCCGACATGTTCGGCGCGCCGGGCGACGTCCGGCCGCGCCACCTCGCCGCCCAGGCCCGGCGCAACCGGCAGGGGCGCGAGGACGTCCTGCCCGAGGCGGAGGCGCGCGAGGTCCTGGAGTGGATCAAGGAAGAGAGCGCGCGGCAGTACACGATCTACACGAAATTGTTGAACGAAGACGCCCAGGGCCGCGTGATCGATCCCGACCGCCACGGGCTGGCGCGGGAGCTCGCGCGCATGGTTCTGCCCGCGAACATCTACACCCAGTGGTACTGGAAGATCGACCTGCACAATCTGCTGCACTTTCTGTCGTTGCGCGCCGACCCGCACGCCCAGTACGAGATCCGCGCCTACGCCGAGGTCATGCTCGATATCGTACGGCGCTGGGTCCCGATCGCCCACGAGGGGTTCGTGCAGCACCGCCTGAACGCGGTGACGCTGTCGGCGGCCGCCTTCGCCGTGCTCAAACGCCGGCTCGCGGGCGAGGTTGTGACCGAGGAGACGAGCGGCCTCGGGCCTCGCGAATGGCGCGAGCTGCTGGCGGCGCTGGGGCGCGAGGACTGAGGCGCGCTACTGGATGACGATGCGCGGCGCCGGCCGGCCGGAATCGCCGAGCAGCGCCGACACCTTTTCCCAGACGCGGGCGGCGATCGCCCGGTAGGTGCGCGCGTGCTCGCTGTCGGGCTGCGAGACGACGATCGGCCGGCCGCTGTCGGAGGTCTCGCGGATGTCGATGTGCAGCGGCACCTCGCCGAGAAACTCGATGCCCAGCGCCTCGGCCTCGCGGCGGGCGCCGCCGTGGCTGAAGATCTCGCTGCGCTCGCCGCAATGCGGGCAGGTGAAATAGCTCATGTTCTCGACGATGCCGAGCACCGGCACGTCGACCTTGCGGAACATGTTGAGCCCCTTGCGCGCGTCGAGGAGCGCGATGTCCTGCGGCGTCGAGACGATGACCGCGCCGGTCAGCGGCACCTGCTGCGCCATGGTGAGCTGCGCGTCGCCGGTGCCCGGCGGCAGGTCGACGACCATGATGTCGAGCTCGCCCCATTCGACGTCGCGCAGCATCTGTTGCAGCGCGCTTATCACCATCGGGCCGCGCCAGATCATCGGCGTCTCCTCGGCGACGAGGAAGCCCATGGACATGCACTTGACGCCGTAGTTCTCCATCGGCTGGAGCGTGCGGCCGTCGACCGAGCGCGGCCGCCCCCTTATGCCCATCATGCGCGGCTGCGAAGGCCCGTAGATGTCGGCGTCGAGCAGGCCGACGCTGCGGCCCATGGCGGCGAGCCCGAGCGCGAGGTTGACCGCCGTGGTCGACTTGCCGACGCCGCCTTTGCCGCTGGCCACCGCGACGATCGACCGGACCCCCGGCACCAGCGCCTTCTCGGCCGGCGCGGCGCGGCCCGCCGCCGTGCGCGGCGCCTGGGCGGCCGGCTGCGGCCCCTGGCGGTGCGCCGTCAGCACCGCGCTCACCGAGAGCACGCCGGGCAGCGCCTGCACCGCCCGCTCGGCCGCCTGGCGCAGCGGCTCGAGCCGCGGCCCGCGCACCGGATCGACCTCGATGGCGAAGCCGACGTTGCCGTTCTTCACGACCAGGCCGGAAATCATGCCGAGACCGACGAGATCGCCCGTGCCGTCCGGACCGGCGATGGCGCGAAGCGCGTCGATAATCTGCTGCTCAGTGACCGTCGCCATGGTTGAAAGTCCCGCCGGATGAACGATATGAGGTCGATCGGCCCGGTTGCAGTCCGCGGCCGGCTGTCATATAAGGCCTTCGCTTCCAATTGGGAAGCTCCGCCACCATCTTTGCGACGAGGGCATCGTTACCACGAGGGATTGAATCATGCCGTGGCAGAAGCAAGGCGGGGGCGGTGGCCCGTGGGGCGGCGGACAGGGCCCCTGGGGGCGCGGCCCTGGGGGGCAGCGGCCGCCCGACATCGAGGAGTTGCTGCGCCAGGGCCAGGACCGGTTCAAGCGGTTGCTGCCCGGCGGATTCGGCAGCGGCCGCAGCCTGATCTTCATCGTCGTCGCGGCGCTCGTCCTGTGGGGGATCAGCGGCTTCTACCGCGTCGAGCCGGAAGAGCAGGGCGTGGCCTTGATCTTCGGCAAATGGGTGGCGACCACCCAGCCGGGCCTGAACTACAACGTCCCGTCTCCGATCGGCTCGGTCGAGACGCCGAAGGTGACCCGCATCAACCGGGTCGAAGTCGGCTTCCGCTCAAGCTCGAACGCGGACGCCAGCCGCGCGACCGCGGAGCGCGACGTGCCGGCGGAAAGCCTGATGCTGACCGGCGACGAGAACATCATCGACATCCAGTTCGTCGTCTTTTGGATCATCAAGGACGCCGGACTGTACCTCTTCAACATCCGGGACCCCGAGGGCACCGTCAAGAGCATCGCCGAAAGCGCGATGCGCGAGATCATCGGCCAGACCGCGTTCGAGCGCGCCCGCACCGAGGGCCGCGCCGATGTCCAGGACCGCACCCGCGCGCTGATCCAGGGCATCCTCGACAGCTACGGCGCCGGCATCGAAGTGACCCAGGTGGAGATGCAGCAGGTCGATCCGCCGGGGGCGGTGATCGAGGCGTTCCGCGACGTGCAGGCCGCCCGCGCCGACAAGGAACGCGCGGTCAACGAGGCGCAGGCCTATTACAACGAAGTGACCCAGCGCGCCGAGGGCCAGGCGCAGCGCCTGATCAAGGAGGCCGAGGCCTACAAGGAGGAAAAGATCGCGATCTCCAACGGCGACGCCCAGCGGTTCATCTCCGTCTATAACGAGTACGTGGGGGCCAAGGACGTGACCACCCGGCGCATGTACCTGGAGACGATGGAAAGCGTCCTGAAGGGCATGAACAAGGTGCTGATCGACAGCACGGTCGGCGGCACCGGGGCGGTCCCCTACCTGTCGCTCAACGAGCTGACGCGCCGGGAGCGGCCGGCGGCCGAGACGGAGGCGCCGCAATGAAGCGCCCCGCCGCCCTCGCCGTTCTGATCGCCGCCGTCATCGCCGTCATCGTCGGCATGTCCGCGTTCTATACGGTGCACCAGTCGCAGCAGGCGCTGGTCGCGCAATTCGGCAATCCGCTCTACGTCGTCGACTCGCCCGGGCTGCATGTCAAGATCCCGTTCATCCAGGACGTCTACTTCTTCACCACGCGGGTGCAGAACTTCGACGCGCCGTCCGAGGAGGTGCCGACGCTCGACCAGAAACAGGTCGTGGTCGACGCCTTCGCCCGCTTCCGCATCGTCGATCCGCTGACCTTCTTCCAGGCGGTCCGGGACGAGACCGGCGTGCAGGCGCGGCTGATCCCGATCATCAGCTCGAACCTGCGGCGCACGCTCGGCGAGGTGCCGATGTCCCTGATCCTGACCGAGCAGCGGGCGGATTTCATGCGCCGTCTCGGCGAAGCGGTGAACCGGGACGCCCAGTCGTTCGGCATCAACGTGATCGACGTGCGCATCAAGCGGGTCGACCTGCCCGAGGAGAACAGCCAGGCCATCTTCCGCCGCATGCAGACGCAGCGCGAGCAGGCGGCGCGCCAAATCCGCGCCGAAGGGGCGCGCGAAGCCCAGATCATCCGCGCCGAGGCCGACAAGCAGCAGGTCGTGATCCTGGCCAACGCGCGACGGGAGGCGCAGATCCGGCGCGGCGAGGGCGATGCGACGGCGACCGCCGTCTATAACGACGCCTACAGCCGGGACCCGGCGTTCTTCGACTTCTTCCGCTCCATGCAGGCGCTGAGCGAGGGCTTGCCGAGCGAGACCACCACCTATGTCGGGCCGCCGACCGGCGACTTCTTCCGCTATTTCCGCGATGCCGGCGCCCGATCGCTGGCCGGGGTGGACGTGGACGTGCCGCCGAAGCAGTAGGCGGCGCCCGGGATTTGCGCGCCGGCGGCCTCTTGTCGGCGGCGCTCGGCCGCGTCATCCCTTGTGGCTGGCGCGCGGCCAGGCGGCGGCCGGCGGAGCGGCGACGGGGTAGGGTGCATTGCAACGGCGCCACGAAACCGCCTTTATTCCGCGCCATAGGCTGGCGCCGTGCGCCGCTTGAAAAACCCGGGCGCGAGGGCTACATCGAGGCACAACTCCCCCTTTGACCCGGCCCCACTCTCGCACAACCGGCGAGATCGGCCCGTAACGGAGATCCAGAGGTGAACCGAGACATGATCGCGTTCCCAACGCAGGTGGCGGCCCCGGCCCGGACCGGGCGCGGCGGCGCGGCGGCTGCGCGCCGGCTCATGACCCTGCCGCTCGTGGCTGTCTTCTTGTTTGCCGCCGTTGCCGGTGCCGCCGCGCGGTCGGCCCCGGACAGCTTCGCCGACCTGGCCGAAAAGCTGCTGCCGGCCGTGGTCAACGTTTCGACCACGCAGAAGCTGGCCCGCGAGGATCGCGGCGCCGAAGAGCTCGACGAGTTTTTCAAGGAGTTCTTCGACCGCCAGCGGCGCGAGAACGAGCCGCGGCGGGCGACGTCGCTGGGATCGGGCTTCATCGTCGATGCGGCAGGCTACGTCGTCACCAATAATCACGTCATCGCCGAGGCCGACGAAATCACCGTCCGCCTGCACGACAACACCGAGCTGAAGGCGACGATCGTCGGCCGCGACGAGAAGACCGATCTCGCCCTTCTCAAGGTCGAGTCCGACGCACCCCTGCCGGCCCTGAAATGGGGCGATTCGGACGACACCCGGATCGGCGACTGGGTGCTGGCCATCGGCAACCCGTTCGGTCTCGGCGGATCGGTGACGGCCGGCATCGTCTCGGCCCGCCAGCGCGACATCAACGCCGGCCCGTACGACGACTTCCTGCAGACCGACGCCTCGATCAACCGCGGCAATTCGGGCGGACCGATGTTCAACATGGACGGCGAGGTGATTGGCATCAACACGGCGATCTTCTCGCCCTCGGGCGGCAGCGTCGGCATCGGTTTCGCCATCCCCTCGGCGCTCGCCAAGAACGTCATCGACCAGATCCGCGAATACGGCCATCCGCGGCGCGGCTGGCTCGGCGTGCGCATCCAGACGGTGACGGACGAGTTGGCCGAGGGCCTGCGGCTGGATAAGGCGCACGGCGCGCTCGTCGCCAACGTGACCGAGGACGGGCCGGCGGCCAAGGCCGGCATCGAGCAGGGCGACGTCGTCATCGAGTTCGACGGCCGGCCGATCGACGAGATGCGCAAGCTGCCGCGAATCGTCGCCGAAACGCCGATCGAGAAGAAGGTCGAGGTCGTCGTCTGGCGCCAGGGCAAGGAGGTGACCCTGAAGGTCACGCTCGGCGAGCTCGACGAAACCGAGACCGCGGCGCTCGCCCCCGCCGACGAGACCGTGCCTGAGGGAGTGGAAGGCGAGGTCGGACTGCTCGGTCTCTCGCTCGCCGAACTGTCGGCGGAAATGCGCCAGCGCTTCGAGCTCGGCGAGGAGACGGCGGGCGTCGTCATCACCGCCGTCGACGAGGCCGGCTCGGGCGCCGAGAAGGGCCTGCGCCCCGGCGACGTGATCGTCGAGGTCGACCAGCAGGCGGTGGTCAAGCCGCGCGACGTCGATGACAAGGTCAACGAAGCGAAGGCGAACGGCTACCGCGTGGTGACGCTGCTCGTCTACCGCGAGGGCGACTTCCAGTGGGTCGCGGTGCGCATCGACCAGAGCTGAGCGGCCGATGCCCCCACCCTCCCGCGGCAGCGCCGCGGGTCCCTCCCTCCCCCGGCTTTGCCGGGGGAGGGTTGGGGTGGGGGAATCTCGGGGACACAATACTTAATTGCTGGGCCGACCGGCCGGGAGTGGGCCGTGACGACGCCGATCGTCGTCATCGGCGGACCGACCGCGGGCGGCAAGTCGGCGCTGGCCCTGGCCGTCGCCCGGGCCTTCGACGGCGTCGTCATCAACGCCGACAGCCTGCAAGTCTATCGCGAGCTGGCCATCCTCACCGCCCGGCCGGGCGCCGCCGAGTTGGCCCAGGCGCCGCACCGGCTCTACGGCGTGCTGCCGGCGGCGGAGGCGTGCTCGGCCGGGCGCTGGCGGGCGCTGGCGCGGGCCGAGATCGACGCCGCCGCGGCGACCGGTCGCCTGCCGGTCCTGGTCGGCGGCACGGGCCTCTATCTGCGGGCGTTATCGCACGGCCTGGCGCCGGTGCCGGCGATCCCGGCGGAGCTGCGCGCGGCGGCCGCCGACCGCTTGGCCCGCCTCGGCCCGGCCGCCTTCCATGCCGCGCTGGCGCGCCGCGATCCCGTCATGGCGGCGCGGCTGCGGCCCGGCGACCGCCAGCGCCTGCTGCGCGCCTGGGAGGTCGTCGAGGCGACCGGGCGGTCGTTGGCCGACTGGCAGCGCGCGCCGCGGGACGCGCCGGACGGGCTCGCCATCGCCGCCTTCGTCGTGGCGCCGCCGCGCGCCGCGCTTTATGCCGCCTGCGACGGTCGGTTCGTGCGCATGTTGGCCGCGGGCGCCCTCGACGAGGCGCGGGCCATCGACGCCCTCGGCCTCGATCCCGGCCTGCCGGCGATGAAGGCGCTGGGTCTGCGCGAGCTGCAACGGCACCTGCGCGGCGAACTGACCCTGGCGGCGGCGGCGGCGGCGGCGCAAGCCGCGACGCGGCGCTACGCCAAGCGCCAGCTCACCTGGTTCCGGCACCAGATGCCCGAGGCCCATTGGCTCGGCGCCGACGCGTCGATCGCGCAAGATTCGCAAAGAATCGAGACGGAAAGCTTTACGATTATTCGCCGTTTCTTGTTGACCCCTCTCGGCTAAGCCTCTAGTTTGGGCCGGCATCCGCGGAATTCGTGGCTTTCCGCGGCGGGTTGGCATGGCCAAACGCGGCCGCAAGAGGACCGGGCAATGACGGCGCAGACGATGAACGGATCGGCGATCGTCATCAGGGCCTTGCTGGACCAAGGCGTCGATGTCGTCTTCGGCTATCCGGGCGGCGCCGTGCTGCCGATCTACGACGAGCTGTTCAAGCAGAACGCGCTGCGCCACATCCTGGTGCGCCACGAGCAGGGCGCCGTGCACGCGGCCGAGGGCTATGCGCGCTCCACCGGCAAGGTCGGGGTCGTGCTGGTGACCTCCGGGCCGGGCGCGACCAACGCCGTCACCGGCCTGACCGACGCGTTGATGGACAGCATCCCGGTGGTCTGTCTGACCGGCCAGGTGCCGACCCACCTGATCGGCAACGACGCGTTTCAGGAGGCGGACACGGTCGGCATCACGCGCCCGTGCACGAAGCACAATTACCTGGTGAAGAACATCGCCGACCTGCCGCGGGTGATGCACGAGGCGTTCTATGTGGCGCGCAGCGGCCGGCCCGGCCCGGTCGTCGTCGATCTGCCGAAGGACATCCTGCAGGCGACCGGAACCTACACGAACAACGTCAACGCCGTACACCGCAGCTACAAGCCCCAGGTCAAGGGCGACGCGCGGCGCATCGAAGAGGCGGTCGCGCTGATGGCAAACGCGCGGCGGCCGCTGTTCTACTGCGGCGGCGGGGTCATCAACTCCGGCGCGGCGGCGGCGGCGGCGCTGACCCGGTTCGTGCGCATGACCGGATTCCCGTGCACGCTCACCCTGATGGGCCTCGGCGCCTTTCCGGCGGCCGACCGCCAGTTCCTCGGCATGCTCGGGATGCACGGCACCTACGAGGCCAATCTCGCGATGCACGGCTGCGACGTGCTGATCAATATCGGCGCCCGCTTCGACGACCGGGTGACCGGGAAGCTGTCGGCGTTTTCGCCGAATTCGAAGAAGATCCACGTCGACATCGATCCGTCCTCGATCAACAAGAACGTGCCGGTGGACGTCGCCATCGTCGGCGACGCGGCGGGCGTGATCGAGGACATGATCGCCGCCTGGGGGGCGAGGGCGGCGCGGCCGGACGGCAAGGCGCTCGCCGCCTGGTGGAAGCAGATCGAGGACTGGCGGGCGCGCGATTGCCTGCACTACAAGAATTCGGACCAGGTGATCAAGCCGCAATACGCCATCCAGCGCCTGTACGAGGCGGTCAAGACGCGCGACGACGTCTACATCACCACCGAGGTCGGGCAGCACCAGATGTGGGCCGCGCAGTTCCTCAGGTTCGAGAAGCCGAACCGCTGGATGACGAGCGGCGGACTGGGCACCATGGGCTATGGCCTGCCGGCGGCCATCGGCGTCCAGGTGGCGCATCCCGAGGCCCTGGTCATCGACGTTGCCGGCGAGGCGTCGATCCTGATGAACATCCAGGAGATGTCGACGGCCTGCCAGTACCGGCTGCCGGTCAAGATCTTCATCATCAACAACCAGTGGATGGGCATGGTGCGCCAATGGCAGGAGCTGCTCTACGGCGAACGCTACTCGCAGAGCTACACAGAATCCCTGCCCGATTTCGTCAAGCTGGCCGAAGCCTTCGGCGCGGTCGGCCTGCGCGCGACGAAGCCGCGCGAGGTGGACGACGTGATCCGCGACATGATCGCGGCCGACGCCCCGGTCATCGTCGATTGCCGGGTCGACCCGAAGGAGAACTGCTTCCCGATGATCCCCGCCGGCGCGGCACATAACGAAATGCTGCTCGGCCCCGACGATGTGCCGAAGCCGGTTTCGGAAGAGGGCATGGTGCTGGTCTAGGAACCGGCCCCGCGGCAGGTGGAGCGACAGTCCCCGTGCAAGAGATCGAGAAACACACGATTTGCGTGCTCGTCGACAACGAGGCCGGCGTGCTCGCCCGGGTCATCGGCCTGTTCGCCGGGCGCGGCTACAACATCGAAAGCCTGACCGTCGCCGAGGTCGACGTGGAGGCGCACCTGTCGCGCATCACCGTGGTCACCTCGGGCACGCCGATGGTCATCGAGCAGATCAAGAATCAGCTCGGCCGCCTGGTGCCGGTGCACAAGGTCAGCGACCTGACGACCGAGGGGCCGCACATCGAGCGCGAGCTGGCGCTCGTCAAGGTTCGGAGCACCGGCGAGAAGCGCGTCGAATCCCTGCGCATCGCCGACATCTTCCGCGCCCGCGTGGTCGACAGCACGATCGAATCGTTCGTCTTCGAAATGACCGGATCGACCGAAAAACTGAACGCCTTCATCAACTTGATGCAGCCGCTGGGGCTCGTCGACGTGTCGCGCACGGGCTCGGTCGCCATTGCGCGCGGGCCGCAGGGGTTCTAAAAGGTCGGCTTGCGCAGCCGCCGGCGTCGCTTCCGCTGCGGCGTCGGCAACAGAGGACGCAGCCATGCGCGTTTATTACGATCGCGACGCCGACGTGAACCTGATCAAGGGCAAGAAGATCGTCGTCCTCGGCTACGGCAGCCAGGGCCACGCGCACGCCCTCAACCTCAAGGACAGCGGCGCCGCTCAGGTGCGGGTCGCGCTGCGCGCCGGCTCGGCCAGCGTCAAGAAGGCCGAGGCCGCGGGGCTCGCGGTGCTGAGCCCGGCCGAGGCGGCGAAGTGGGCCGACGTCGTCATGGTGCTGGCGCCCGACGAGCTGCAGGCCGGGATCTACCGCGACGACCTCGGCCCCAACATGAAGAAGGGCGCGGCGCTGGCCTTCGCGCACGGCCTCAACATTCACTTCGCCCTGATCGAGCCGCGCCCGGACCTCGACGTCTTCATGGTGGCGCCGAAGGGACCGGGGCACACCGTGCGTTCCGAATACCTGCGCGGCGGCGGCGTGCCCTGCCTGGTCGCCGTGGCGCAGAACGCCAGCGGCAACGCCCAGGAGATCGCGCTGTCCTACGCCAGCGCCATCGGCGGCGGGCGCTCCGGCATCATCGAGACGAACTTCCGCGAGGAGTGCGAGACCGACCTGTTCGGCGAGCAGGTCGTGCTGTGCGGCGGCTTGACCGCCCTGATCGAGGCCGGGTTCGAGACGCTGGTCGAGGCCGGCTACGCGCCGGAGATGGCCTATTTCGAGTGCCTGCACGAGGTCAAGCTGATCGTCGACCTGATGTACGAGGGCGGCATCGCCAACATGCGCTACTCGATCTCGAACACCGCCGAATACGGCGACTACACGCGCGGGCCGCGGGTCATCGGCCCGGCGGTGCGCGCGGAGATGAAGCGCATCCTCGACGATATCCAGTCCGGGCGCTTCGCGCGCGACTGGGTGCAGGAATGCCAGGCCGGCCAGCCGAGCTTCAAGGCGATGCGCCGGCGCGCGGCCGAGCACCCGATCGAGGCGGTCGGCGCCAATTTGCGCGCCATGATGCCCTGGATCGCCGCCAACCGCCTGGTCGACAAGACCAAGAACTGAGGCCGGCGACGGCGCCGCGCGGCCCCGGCGGGCGCCCGCGGACGAGGAAATCTTCGATTTACTTGCCGGGGCGCGGTCTCGTCTTGTCGGTTTGTCGTGTCCGGCCGGCGCCGCCCGGCGGCGGCGCGGCAAGGCTCGTTGCCACGAAAACCGCCGATTAAAGGGCTTGTTAACCTTATTGCCGCAAGGTTACAAAGTACTTGACCGCTTAGTGGTCCGTTTCGAGCGCAGGCCATGGAGACGACTCTTTTGCACCGTTGCAGCCGGATCGAGGCGCCCGTTCCGGGCGGCCGGCCGGCTGTCCGGGTCGGGGCCGCAGCGTGTGGCCGTCGTCTCGCCCTGTTCTCCGGTGATCGGACGCTGCGACTTAGCCGCCCCTGAGCGCCGCCATCTCGCGATGACGAGCGCTCCGGGGAAGTCGCCAGTGTTCAAGCCTGTCACCTGGGAAATCAAGGGTTTAGCCAGATGAATCGCAGCACCGAGAGCAACCGGGTCGTGATCTTCGACACCACCCTGCGCGACGGCGAGCAGTCGCCGGGCGCCTCCATGAACCTGGACGAAAAACTGCGCATCGCCACCGTGCTTGCGGAGCTTGGCGTCGACGTGATCGAGGCCGGCTTCCCGATCGCCTCCAACGGCGACTTCGAGGCCGTGCGCGGGGTCGCCCGGCGTGTCCGCGACTGCGCGGTCGCCGGGCTCGCGCGCGCCGCGCGCAAGGACATCGACCGCGCCTGGGAGGCCCTGTCCGAGGCCGCCCGCCCGCGCATCCACACCTTCATTTCGACCAGCCCGCTGCACATGAAATACAAGCTGCAGATGGAGCCCGACGCGGTCCACCAGGCGGTCGTCGACAGCGTCGCTTACGCCCGCAATCTGTGCGACGATGTCGAGTGGTCGCCCGAGGACGGCTCGCGGACCGAGCCGGACTTCCTGTGCCGCTGCGTCGAGAGCGCGATCAAGGCGGGGGCGACGACGGTCAACATCCCCGACACGGTCGGCTATGCCGTGCCGGCGGAGTTCGCCGCCCTCATCGCCATGCTGAAGAACCGGGTGCCCAACATCGACAAGGCGATCATTTCGGTGCATTGCCACAACGATTTGGGCCTGGCGGTGGCCAATTCGTTGGCCGCGGTCCTGGCTGGCGCGCGCCAGGTCGAATGCACGATCAACGGCCTCGGCGAGCGGGCCGGCAACGCCGCGCTCGAGGAGGTGGTCATGGCGCTGCGCACGCGCCAGGACGCCATGCCCTTCGCCACCGGCATCAAGACCGAGGTCATCACCCGGGCCTCGCGCCTGGTCTCGACCGTCACCGGCTTTACCGTGCAGCCGAACAAGGCGATCGTCGGGGCCAACGCCTTCGCCCACGAAGCCGGCATCCACCAGGACGGCATGCTGAAGCACGCCGGCACCTACGAGATCATGACGCCGGAATCGGTCGGGCTGGTCCGCTCGACCCTGGTGATGGGCAAGCATTCCGGCCGCCACGCCTTTCGCGCGAAGCTTCTGGAGCTGGGCTTCGATCTGGGCGACAACGCGCTGCAGGACGCCTTCCGGCGCTTCAAGGAGTTGGCCGACAAGAAGAAGGACGTTTACGACGAGGACATCGTCGCGCTGGTCGACGACGAGGTGGTGCGCAGCAACGAACGGATCAAGTTCGTCTCGCTGCTGGTCGTCGCCGGGTCGAAGGGACCGCAGCGCGCCGAACTGGAACTCGAGATCGACGGTCAGACGCGCATGACGACGGCGACCGGGGACGGCCCGGTCGATGCCACCTTCAATGCCATCAAGCAGCTCTTCCCGCACGAGGCGAAACTGCAACTCTTTCAGGTGCATGCGGTGACGGCCGGGACCGACGCCCAGGCCGAGGTCACGGTCCGCCTGGAAGAGAACGGCAAGACGGTCAACGGCCAGGGGGCCGACACCGACACGCTGGTCGCCGCCTGCCGGGCCTACCTGCATGGGTTGAACAAGCTGCTGACGAAGCGGCAGAAAACGGCGCCGGCCGCGCTGTCGGCCTGAGGACGAGGAACGGTCCAGTAGATTTGCCAAGGGCGGCCGGCTAGGGCGCGGCCGCCGAAACAGACGAGCGAGGATACATGTTCAGTAGATTGCTTGGCTTTTTGTCCGCCGACATGGCGATCGACCTGGGAACCGCGAACACCCTGGTCTATGTCAAGGGCCGCGGCATCGTGCTCAACGAGCCATCGGTCGTCGCCATCGCCGACGTCAAGGGCAAGAAGCACGTGCTCGCGGTCGGCGACGAGGCGAAGCTCATGCTCGGACGCACGCCGGGCAACATCACCGCCATCCGCCCCTTGCGCGACGGCGTCATCGCCGATTTCGAGGTGGCGGAGGAGATGATCAAGCACTTCATCCGCAAGGTGCACAACCGGCGCAGCTTCGTCAGCCCCCAGGTCATCGTCTGCGTGCCCTCGGGCTCAACGGCGGTGGAGCGCCGCGCCATCCAGGAATCGGCGGAGAGCGCCGGCGCCCGCCGCGTCTACCTGATCGAGGAGCCGATGGCGGCGGCGATCGGCGCCGGCCTGCCGGTGACCGAACCGACGGGCTCGATGGTCGTCGATATCGGCGGCGGCACGACCGAAGTCGCCGTGCTGTCGCTCGGCGGCATCGTTTATTCGCGCTCGGTGCGAGTCGGCGGCGACAAGATGGACGAGGCGATCATCGGCTACATCCGGCGCAACCACAATCTGCTGGTCGGCGAAGGCAGCGCCGAGCGCATCAAGAAGGAGATCGGCTCGGCCTGCCCGCCCGAGGACGGCGACGGTCGCATCATGGAGATCAAGGGCCGCGACCTGATGAACGGCGTGCCGAAGGAGCTGGTGATCACCGAACGGCAGATCGCGGAAAGCCTGGCCGAACCGGTCGGCGCCATCATCGAGGCGGTCAAGGTGGCGCTCGAGCACACGGCGCCGGAGCTCGCCGCCGACATCGTGGACAAGGGCATCGTGCTGACCGGCGGCGGGGCGCTGCTCGGCAACCTCGACTTCGTGCTGCGCCATTCGACGGGGCTGCCGGTGTCGATCGCCGACGACCCGCTGTCCTGCGTCGCCTTGGGAACCGGCCGTTGCCTCGAGGAGATGAAGACTCTCAAGAACGTCCTGATCAACATGTACTGATTGCAGACGTCGTCCCAAAGGGCAGACGATGAAGCAGCGCGCAGGCTTGCCATCGCGACTCGGCCCGTCGCTCAAGGCCCTGATCCAGCGGTTTGCCCTCCTGCTGCTGGTGGCCGCGGCCGTCGGCCTGATGGTCCTCGGCAAGGCCGACACGGTCGTGGTCGAACGCGCGCGCGTGGCGGTGACCGACGCGCTCACCCCGATCCTGACGCTGTTGTCGCGCCCGGCGGCCGGATTGGCGAGGGTGATCGAGGAGGCGCGGACGCTCGCCGCGATCCATAGCGAGAACGCCCGCCTGCGCGAAGAGCAGGCGCGGCTGCTGCAGTGGCAGGCCGTGGCGCGGCGGCTCGAGGCCGAGAACAGCGCGCTCCGCGACCTTGCCAATCTGGCGCCGAATCCGGGTCAGCGTTTCATCACGGCGCGCGTCGTCGGCGATCTCGGCGGCGCCTTCGTGCGCAGCGTCCTGGTCGCGGCCGGGGTGCGCGAGGGGGTGCGCAAGGGCCAGGCCGTCGTCACCGCGGAGGGTCTGGCCGGCCGCGTCTTCGAGGTCGGGCAGCGCTCGGCCCGGATCATCCTGCTGACCGACATCAACTCGCGCATCCCGGTGGTGATCGAGCGGACGCGCGATCGGGCCGTGCTGGCGGGAAACAATTCCGATCGCCCGCAGCTGCTGTACCTGTCCATCGAGGCGGCGCCGGTGCCGGGCGACCGCGTCGTGACCTCGGGTCATGGCGGGGTGTTCGTGCCGGGTCTGCCCGTGGGCGTCGTGGCCGTCGTCGCCGACGGCGTGGTCGAAGTACAGCCCTTGGTCAACTGGGACCGCATGGAGTACGTGCGCGTCATCGATTACGAATTGCCGGGGATCCTGCTGTCAGCCGACCCGGACCGCGACGCCAAGGCCGCGCCATGAAGGCGCCGCTGTCGCAGCGGCTCGACCTGCTGGCCCGCAACCTTTCGCCGTTCGCGTTCAGCGTCGTGCTGCTGATCCTCGGGGCGACGCCGCTGCCGGTGCCGCATCTCGCGGCGATCGGCCCCGGCTTCGCCATGGCGGCGGTCTTTTACTGGGCGGTCCATCGGCCAACCCTGCTGCCGGCGCCGGCGGTGTTCGTCATCGGCGTGCTCAGCGATTTTCTCGGCGGGGCGCCGATCGGCGTCGGCGCGGTGACGCTGCTGCTGGTGCACGGCGTCGCGGTCACCCAGCGGCGGCTGCTTCTCGAGACGCCCTTCGTCGTGGTTTGGTGGGGCTACTCGATGGTGGCCGCCGGCGCGACGGTGGTCACCTGGCTGCTCAGCAGCTGGCTGGCCGACGCCATGATCGATCCGCGGCCGGCGCTATTCAGCTATCTGCTGGACCTGGGCGTCTTTCCGGCCGTGGCCTATCTCTTCGCCCGCGCCCAGCGATCGATGTTGCGGCGGGGCTGAGGTGCAGCAGGAACAACGACAGTCCCACGCCTTCACCCGCCGCGTCGCGCTGCTCGCCGGCGGCAAGGCGCTGCTGCTCTCGGCCCTGGTCGGGCGCATGTACTATCTTCAGGTCCTGGAATCCGACCGCTACACCGTGCTGGCGGAGGAGAACCGGATCAACCTGCGCCTGCTGCCGCCGCCGCGCGGCCGCATCCTCGATCGCTTCGGCGCGCCCCTGGCGGTCAACGACCAGAATTATCGCCTCGTCGTCGTCGCCGAGCAGACGCCCGACCTCGAGGCCACGCTCGACGCCGTGGCCAGCCTGATTTCTCTCGGTGCGAGCGAGCGCGAACGCGTGCTCCGCGAGCGCGCGCGCAAGCGCGCCTTCGTGCCGATCACGGTGCGCGAGAACCTGACCTGGGAGGAGGTCGCGCGCATCGAAGTCAACGCCCCCGACCTGCCCGGCATCGGCATCGAGGTGGGGGAGAGCCGCGAGTATCCGTTCGGCGGCGCGACCGCGCATATCCTCGGCTATGTCGCCGCCGTCGCCGAAACCGAACAGACCGGGGACCCGCTGCTCGAGTTGCCCGGCTTCCGCATCGGCAAGAACGGTATCGAGAAACAGTACGACTCCGGCTTGCGCGGCAAGGCCGGCAGCAGCCAGGTGGAAGTCAATGCGGTCGGCCGGATCATCCGCGAGCTGTCGCGCAAGGAGGGCGAACCGGGGCGGGACGTCGTCGTCACCCTGGACAGCGGCCTGCAACAGTTCGTGCAACAGCGGCTGGCGAGCGAGCTCAGCGGCTCGGCGGTCGTCCTCGACGTGCGCACCGGGGACGTGCTGGCGCTCGGCTCGACCCCGACCTTCGATCCCGCGGCGTTCGGCCGCGGCCTAAGCCAGCACGAATGGCAGGCGCTGATCTCGGATCCGCAGCTGCCGCTCTCGAACAAGGCGATCGCTGGCCAATACGCGCCGGGATCGACGTTCAAGATGATGGTCGCGCTGGCCGCGCTCGAGTCCGGCGTCGGGCCGGATTTCAGCGCCTATTGCCCCGGCTTCCTGCAGCTCGGCAGCGCCCGCTTCCATTGCTGGAAGAAGGAAGGCCACGGCAACCTGACCATGATCGACGGCATCAAGCATTCCTGCGACGTGTATTTCTACAACCTCGCGCGGCGCGTCGGCGTCGACGCCATCGCCGCCATGGCGCGGCGTTTCGGACTCGGTCAGGCCGAAGGGCTCGACCTGCCCGGCGAACGCGCCGGCGTGATCCCCGACGTGAACTGGAAGCGCGCGACGATGGGCCTGCCCTGGTATCCGGGCGAGACCCTGATCGCCGGCATCGGCCAGGGCTTCGTGCTGACGACGCCGTTGCAGCTCGCGGTCATGACGGCGCGCATCGCCAATGGCGGATTCGCGGTCGTGCCGCGCCTGGCGCGCGAGGCCGTCGCGGGCGACGCGGCGGACCAGCCGTCGACGGCCTTCGCCTCTCTCGGACTCGCCGCGGCGCATCTCGACGTGGTCCGCGAGGGCATGAAGCGTGTGTCCAACGACCCGCGCGGCACCGCCTATCGGGTGCGCATCGAACAGCCGGGCATGGAGATGGCCGGCAAGACCGGCACGGCCCAGGTTCGCCGCATCACGCTCAGCGAGCGGCTGTCCGGCGTGGCGAAGAACGAAAACCTGCCCTGGAACCGGCGCGATCACGCCCTGTTCGTCGGCTATGCGCCGCTGGAAACGCCGCGCTACGCGGTCGCCGTGGTTGTCGAACACGGCGGCGGCGGCTCCAAGGTCGCCGGCCCGATCGCCCGCGACATCCTGATCGAAACGCAATTGCGCGACCCGTCGCGGGCGCTCCCGCCGACCCAGGTCGCCTGGGCCAGCCCGCGATGACGGCCTCGATGCCCGCCGCCGGCCGGCGCCAGACCGATCTGTCGATCGGCGAAAAGCTGGGCCACCTCAACTGGGGCATGGTGCTGCTGGTGTGCGCCGTCGGCGGGGTAGGCTTCGCCATGCTGTATTCCGCCGCCAATGGCCGGTTCGACCCGTGGGCCTCGCGCCAGATGGTGCGCTTCGCCGTCGGCCTGGCGGTGATGTTGGCGGTCGCCGTGGTCGACCTGCGGTTCTGGCTGAAACAGGCGTACACGATCTATGCCGTGGCTTTCGCGCTGCTGATATTCGTCGAGGTCGCGGGCGATATCGGCATGGGCGCGCAGCGCTGGATCGACCTCAGGGTGTTCCAGCTCCAGCCTTCCGAGGTGATGAAAATCGCCTTGGTTCTGGCCCTGGCGCGCTATTTCCACCGCCTTGGGGCCGAGGAGATCGGCCGCCCGTCGCGCCTGGCCTGGCCGATCCTGCTGGTGCTCGCCCCGGCCCTGCTGGTGCTGCGCCAGCCCGACCTCGGCACCGCGGGCATGCTGCTGCTGGTCGGCGCCGCCATGCTGTTCGTCGCCGGCGTGCGCCTATGGAAGTTCGCTCTCGTCGGCGCCGCCGGGATCGGCGCCGTGCCGGTCGCCTGGAGCCTGCTGCGCGAATACCAGCGCCAGCGCATCCTCACCTTCTTCAATCCGGAGAACGATCCCCTCGGCGCCGGTTACCACATCCTGCAGTCGAAGATCGCCTTCGGCTCCGGCGGCCTGTTCGGCAAGGGGTTCCTGCAGGGCACGCAGAGTCACCTCAACTTCCTGCCGGAGCGGCAGACCGACTTTATCTTCACCATGCTGGCCGAGGAATTCGGCCTGGCCGGATGTCTGGTGCTGCTCGGACTCTACCTTCTGCTGTTCGTCTACGGCTTCGCCATCGCGCTCCGGAGCCGCAGCCACTTCGGCCGCCTGGTCGCCATCGGCGTCACTGCCAACCTGTTTCTCTATGTCTTCATCAACGCCGCGATGGTCATGGGCCTGATCCCCATCGTCGGCGTGCCGCTGCCGCTGATCTCCTACGGCGGCACCGCGATGATGACCGTGCTCGTGGGCTGCGGGCTGGCGATGTCGGCCTATGTCCACCGCGACCTGCGGATCGGCCGCCACGGCGTCGGCGAGGACGACTGAGGCGCCGACCATGAGCCGGGCGCAATTTCATCCGACCACTGCCGGCGACAGCGGGACCGGCGCGCGCGGCGTCGTCACGGTGGTGCGCGGTCTTCCGACCAGCGATGGCGCCGGCGTGCGCCTGACGCGCGTGATCGGCACGCCGACGCTGCCCGATCTCGACCCGTTCCTGTTGCTCGACGAATTCGGCTCGGATGAGGCGGCGGACTACATCGCCGGGTTCCCCGATCACCCCCATCGCGGGTTCGAAACCGTGACCTACATGCTCGCCGGGCGCATGCGGCACGGCGACAACCAGGGCAATGTCGGCCTGCTGCGCGCCGGCAGCGTGCAATGGATGACCGCCGGCCGCGGCATCGTCCATTCCGAAATGCCCGAGCAGGAAGAGGGCCTGTTGCGGGGCTTCCAGCTCTGGGTCAACCTGCCGGCCAAAGACAAGATGACCGCGCCGCGCTATCAGGACATCGCGCCCGAGGCGATCCCCATGGTCGACATCGGCGCCGGCCCTGGCTGCGCCGAAGGCGGCTTCGCCGAGGCGAGCGCGCGCGTGCGCGTCATCGCGGGGCGCCTCGGCGCTGCCGAAGGGCCGGTGCGGGCGGTGGCGACGCAACCGCTCTATCTCGACATCGCGCTAGGCACCGGCGCGACCTCTGCGCCCAAGCTTCCCGTGAACCACACGGCGTTCGTCTATGTCTACGAAGGCGCGGCCCGCATCGGATCGGGCGACGGCGCGGCGGCGGTGCAACGCGGCGAGCTCGCCGTGCTCGGCCCCGGCGGCCGGGTCGAAATCGCCGCGGCCGGCGGACCGGCGCGGCTCCTGCTCGTCGCCGCCCGCCCGCTCGGCGAGCCGATCGCCCGCTACGGGCCGTTCGTCATGAACACCGACGCCGAGATTCGCCGCGCCATCGAGGATTACCGCGCCGGGCGGTTGTAAGACGCGGCCCTGGTCGGCCCCGCGCCTATCGACAAAGCCGGGGCCCTTTGCTATAGGGGCGGCCTTCCCCTAGGGGCGCATAGCTCAGTTGGTAGAGCAGCTGACTCTTAATCAGCGGGTCGCAGGTTCGAGTCCTGCTGCGCCCACCAGCCTTCGCGGCTCACGCGCTACGGCTCGGCAGGCCGGAGGCCTGACGAGGCGGGACGCGCGAGCCACGAAGGTTGCTGGAGGGCCAAGGGCGAATACAGCAACCGTGCCATGCGCTTCGACTATCGGGTGATCCTCACGCCCGACGACAACGACACGATTCTCGTCACCTGTCCCGACCTGCCCGAGGTGACCACCTTCGGCAAGGACCGGGACGATGCCCTGCGGCGCGCGCGCGATGCAATCGAGGAGGCGATTGCCGCGCGCATCGCCGACCGCGAGGATATTCCCGAACCGTCGGCCCCGCGGCGCCGGCGCAAGGGCAGGGTCGAAGTCGTGCCGCTTGCCGCCGCGACGGCGCTCAAGGTCTTGCTCTACCGCGCCATGCGCGAGCAGGGGGTTCGCAAGGCCGACCTCGTGCGCCGGCTTGGGGTCCATGGTCCGCAGATCGACCGGCTGCTCGACGTGCGGCACGCCTCGCGGCTCGACCAGCTCGAGGCGGCGCTGGCGGCGATGGGCAAGCGCCTCGTGCTCGACCTGGAAGAGACCGCGTGATAGCGACCG
>JBBECF010000120.1:20828-22002 GCA_040881945.1 Dongiaceae bacterium
TGGGCGTCCGGGGCGCTGGCGGGCGCGGCGCTGTCGGTTGCCGCCGGGGCGGCGGCTGAGGGCGATCCCGAGCAGGGCCGCGCGCTCGCGGACGCGTGGTGCGCCTCGTGCCATCAGGTGGCGCCGGGCGGAACGGCGACCGACGCCGCGCCGCCCTTCCCGATGATCGCGAACTACCCGGCCATGACGCGGGAACGCCTGCGCGGCTGGCTCGTCGCGCCGCATCCGCCGATGCCCGATTTCAACCTGACGCGCGCCGAGATCGACGCGATCATCGCCTATCTCGAGACGCTGCGCCGGCAATAGGGCGCCGCCCGCCGTCAGTGCGACATCAGCACCGGCACGGTCATCTGCGGCAGCACCTGGCGGGTGACGCCGCCGAGCAGCAGCTCGCGCGCCCGTGAATGGCCATAGGCGCCCATGACCAACAAATCGGCGCCGGTGTCGGCCAGGCGCGACAGGATGGCGTCGGCGACGGCAATGTCGCCGGCCTCGATGTGCTCGACCGCGACCGTGACGCCGTGGCGCGCCAGATGCCGCGCGATGTCGGCGCCCGGCTCCGCCCCGTGGCCCGCCGCCGTCGGCCGCGGGTCGGCGGAGAGCACGATCACCGACTTCGCCTTTGTCAGCAGCGGCAACGCGTCGTTGACGGCGCGGGTCGCTTCACGGCCGGCGTCCCAGGCGACGACGACGCGCTCGCCGATCGTCGGCCCGGCCCCGATATAGGGCACGACGATCGCGGGCCGGCCGCAGCCGAGCACGACCGCCTCGGGCGCCGGCCGGCTGGCCGGCTCCGGCTCGTCCGGGTCGGCCTGGCCGAGGATCACCAGGTCGGCGTAGCGCGCATGCACGGCGACGACGGCGGAAATTTCGCCTTCGAGGCCGCGGTCGATCCGGCAGTCCGCGCTTAAGCCGGCCCGCGCCGCCGCTTCGCGGAAGCGCGCCGCGGCCCGCTCGGCGCGCTCGCGTCCTTGCCGGCGGGTCTGCTCGTGCCACGCCGCCGGCATCTCGCTCAGCAGGAAGCCCGGCAGCTCCGGCTCGGCGACGACATAGAGCCCGGTCAGATGCGCGGCGTGGGCGCGCGCCAGCGCGATCGCGGCGGCGACCCGGCCGGGCGACGCCTTGCCGTCGTCGATATGCACCAACAGGTCCTTCCAGGCCATCGCCGAACCCC
>JBBECF010000121.1:0-3385 GCA_040881945.1 Dongiaceae bacterium
GAAATTCGGCCAGCCGTTGCCGCGTCCGGCAATTTGCCGTACACTGCGGCAAATTCGGGAGGGAGCCGATCGATGCCGAAGGACCGCTACCCCGCCGTCGCGGAGACCCTACGTCGCCGGGTGAAACGCGGTCTTGCCGAAACGCCCGTCGCCGCGGCGAAGTCGCAGCGCATCGAAATGCGGGTGACCGCCGTGCAAAAGGCCCTGTTCGAACGGGCCGCGGCCGCCGCGGGCATGTCGCTGACGGACTTCGCCATTGCCAGCCTGCAAGGCGCCGCGACGGAGGCCCTGGAGCTCCATGAGCGGACCGTCGTGGGCGCGAAGTATGTCGAGGCCGTTGCCGCGGCCCTGCTCCGCCCGCCCGCGCCGAACGCCAAGCTGCGCGCCGCCGCCAAACGCTATAAGGCCCGAACGGCACCCTGAATGGCCGTCGATATCCTGGCCGAGCCGCTCATCGAGCCGCTGGCGCGCCACCATGACCGCGGATCGTTCTCCTGCGGCGAGCCGGCGCTGGACGTCTATTTTCGACGGCAGGCCCGCCACGACATGAAGCGTCGGATTGCAACCGTTTTCGTCCTGGTCGGAGAGCGGCCCGAGGCGGTGGCGGGGTATTACACGCTCTCCGCCCATGCGATCGACGCGCGCTCGCTTCCCGACGGCGTGCGACGGAAGCTACCCCACTACCCGGACATTCCGGCCATCTTGCTCGGCCGCCTTGCCAGGGACCTGCGGTATTGCGGTCGAGGAATCGGAGAACATCTTCTTCTCGACGCCCTCGCGCGGGCAGCGGCGAGCACGCAATCCGTCGGCGCCTTCGCCGTTGTCGTCGATTCCAAGAACGACAAGGCGCGGTCATTCTACGAGGCCTTCGGGTTTCAGCCGATCTCCGACCGTCCGTCCCGGCTGTTCCTGCCGCTCCAAGCGGTGGCGCGCCTCGTCGCGCGCTCGACGTAGTTGCCTCCGGCCTATTCCGCGGCGCGGCGCACGACCGGCTTCGGCGCGCGCAGCCGGTTCTGCCGATCGAGGGCCTCGAACACCGGCGGGAAGGTCGGCCGCGGCACGTAGCGGCCGGCGCCGCGCACGGCGTCGAGCTTGCCGTCCGCCCAGACCACCTTGCCCTGGCTTATCGTGTGGCTGGCCACGCCCTTCACGGTCATGCCCTCGAAGATGTTGAAATCGACGTTCTGGTGATGCGTCTTGGCCGAGATCGTGCGCGTGCCCTCCGGGTCCCAGACCACGAGGTCGGCGGCGGCGCCGACGCCGATCGAGCCCTTGCGCGGATAGAGGTTGAAGATCTGCGCCGCGTTGGTCGAGGTGACGCGGACGAATTCGTTGGCCGTCAGCCGGCCGCTGCCGACGCCGTGATGCCACAGCACGGCCATGCGGTCCTCGACCCCGCCGGTGCCGTTCGGGATCCGGGTGAAGTCGTCGCGGCCCATCGCCTTCTGCGGCGCGCAGAAGCAGCAGTGGTCGGTCGCCGTGGTCTGCAAGATGCCCGATTGCAGGCCGCGCCACAGCGCCTCCTGGTGCTGCTTCGGGCGGAACGGCGGGCTCATGACGTGGGCGGCGGCGGTGCTCCAGTCGGGGTGCCGATAGACCGAATCGTCGATCAGCAGGTGGCCGGCCAGCACCTCGCCATAGACGCGCTGGCCCTCGAGCCGGGCGCGGGTGATCGCCTGCACCGATTCGATGCAGGAATTGTGCACGATATAGACCGGGGTGTTGATCACCTGGGCGATGCGGATGACGCGGTTCGCCGCCTCGCCCTCGACCTCCGGCGGGCGCGACAGCGCGTGCCCCTCGGGCCCGGTGATGCCCTGCCTGAGGAGCTGTTGTTGCAGGTGCCAGACGATCTCGCCGTTCTCGGCGTGGACCGTGGCGATGGCGCCGAGCTCGCGGCAGCGCGCGAAGCTGTGCAGCATGTCCTCGTCGGTCACCATGATGGCGCCCTTGTAGGCCATGAAGTGCTTGAAGCTGTTGACGCCGCGCTCGCGCGTCAGCACCCCCATCTCCTCGCGCACCCGGTCGCTCCACCAGGTGACGGCGACGTGGAAGGAATAGTCGGCGGCCGCCTTCTCGGACCAGCCGCGCCACTGGTCGTAGGCCTCGAGCAGCGAGGCCTGCGGCGACGGGATCACGAAGTCGATGATCATGGTCGTGCCGCCGGCGAGCGCCGCGGCGGTGCCGGTGAAGAAGTCCTCGCTCGCCACCGTGCCCATGAAGGGCAGCTCCATGTGGGTGTGCGGGTCGATGCCGCCGGGCATGACGAGCTGGCCGCCGGCGTCGACGATCCGGGCGCCGGCCGGCGCCTCCAGGCCGTCGCCGACCGCCTTGATGACGCCCTCGGCGCAATAGACGTCGGCGCGATAGCTGCGATCGGCGGTGACCACGGTGCCGCCGCGAATCAGCACGGACATGGCGTTCCTCCTCCGCTGGCCGGCGGCCGGGTGGGTGGCCGCCGTGAAACCTGATCGTTCGGTCAATTTTATACGCCGCCGCGGCCGCCGATCCAGCGAAAAGGGCCGGCCGGTGGCGCCGTCTTATCCGGCGTCGTCCTCGGCGGCGAACTGGACCTCGATGTGGTTGCCGTCGGGGTCCTCGACGTTGACTTGGCGGACCCCCGATCCCGGCACGACGGCGATGCGGTACGACACCTCGTGCCGGCGCAGGCCGTCGAGGAAGGCCGCGAGCCCCTCGGCGCGGAAGGCGAAATGTTCGATGCGCGGCTCAAGGGCCTCCGGGGCGCGCGGCACTTCGACGAGGTGCACCGCCGCCCGCGCGCCGCAATAGTGCCAGGCGCCGCCGAAGCCGAAGGGCGGGCGCTCGCCCCGGGGCAGGCCGAGGACGTCTTCGTAGAACCGCGACATCGCCGCCAGATCGGCGGTGCGGACGTTGACGTGATCGAGCCAGACGAGGGCCATTGTCGGTCACCTTTACTCCGGGCTACGGGAGTCGCACATCTCTATGTTACCGGATCGCCGGATCGGCTGCATGGCGATCTCGCGTCCTTCGACAGGCTTGAGGCATGAGGGGAAGTCTTCGTGGCACAAAGAACAGACCTTATCCTGAGCCTGTCGAAGGACGCACATTGCTCGTCCCAGTCTCCTGCGACCCGATGAAGCGACTCGAGAACTTCTGCGAACGCCGTAGCGCCGCTGAGGCACCTCGATCGTGCGGCGGGACTGCGCGCCCGGCAGGCGGGATCATCTGCGATCAAACCGTGGCTTTGACCATACGGAAGTCCGCCGCGAGATAATCCGACCGGCTCCGCCGCATTCGCACCCGCGACCCCGAGACCGGCAAGACCCTCATCTTCCTCAGCAACAACTTCGCGCTTGCCCCGCGCACCATCGCCGATCTCTACCGCTGCCGCTGGCAGATCGAG
>JBBECF010000122.1:0-3290 GCA_040881945.1 Dongiaceae bacterium
TCGCCGGGCGAAGCTGGCCCTGCCCCTGGATGCTGTCGGGCGGCCTCAACGCCGGAAACCTGGCCGAAGCGGTGGCGACGACCGGGGCGACCGCGGTCGACGTCTCGTCGGGCGTCGAGGACCGCCCCGGCGTCAAGAACCCAGCCAAGATTGCGGCGTTCCTGGCGCTCGCGGCGAGTCTGTAGGCGGTTAGTTCGGCAGGGCCGCGAAATAGGCGGCGTAGAACAGCACCCAGAAGCCGCCGAGCAGGGCGAGGCGGGCGCGCAAGGAGAACCGCCGGCGCAACCGCCGGTCGATCCAGCTTGCCGCCAGGACCGCCGCCAGGAACCGCGCCGCCCGCACGGGTATGGACACCGCGAGGAAACGCAACGGCTCGATTCCGTCCGCGCCGGCCACGGCCGCATAGATCTTGTACGGAACGCCCGAAAACGCTCCGATCGGCAGGGCGCCGAGGCCAAAGCGGGCGAGGTCGTTGCGCGCATCCTCGATCATGCCGGGAGCGATCGCCGGAATCCGGTCGAGCGCCGCCAGGACCGCGGCCTGGTCATGCGCCGCCCAGACATAGATGACCGCCCCGCCCGCCACCGCACCCGCGACCGCGTAGGCGCAGGCGACGAGGGCGGCGCGCCGCCCGCGCCATGTCGCGACCGTCGTCAGCGGCACGTCGGGGACGATGAAGAACAACGTCGCCTCGGCGAACCCCCAGAGCAGGCACGCCAGGTTTATTCCCACGGCGGGAAACGCCCCTCCGCGGCCAGGTCGCGCATGCGCCGGTCGAGCTCGGCCATGAAGGCGGCGCGGTCGCCCGTCCAGGGGATCGGCTCGCCGACGAACACGTCGGCGAAGAAGGGGACGAGAAGGCTCTCGCCCCGCGGCAGCGCCTTGCCCAGGCCGTGCAGGAACACCGGCACCACCGGCGCCTCGGGGTGGCGCCCGGCGAGGCGGGCGACGCCGCTCTTGAACCGGCCCAGCCGCTCGGGCTCGCCGCGCGTGCCTTCGGGGAACAGGATGAGGATGTCGCCGCGGCCGAGCGCCTCGCCGCACGCCTCGAGCGGATCGCCGCCGTCCGCCGGCGCCGCGCGCGACAGCGGCACGATGCCGATGATCTCGCGGGCGAACCAGGCCAGGAACTTCGTCCGCAGGAAATAGTCCGCCGCCGCCACGGGGCGGAGGCGGGGCAGCAGGCGCAGCGGAAACAGCGTCATCAGAACGAGCGTGTCGAGATGGCTGTTGTGGTTGGCCACGATGATGGCGGGCCCGGCGCGCGGCAGACGCTCGCGGTGCCGAACGTTAAGGCCGAGCACGACCAGGGCCAGCGGCCGGACGACCGCGACGAAGAAGAGATGGCGCAGAATGGCGGTCATTGGGCGGCCCTTCAGAAGTAGAAGTACCGCACGTAATGGAAGAACAGCGGCGCGGTATAAGTAAGGCTGTCGAGCCGGTCGAGCACGCCGCCGTGACCCGGCAGCAGGCTGCCGCTGTCCTTGACGCCGAGATCGCGTTTCAGGGCCGATACGGTCACGTCGCCGATGAACCCGGCGGCCCCGATCAGCAGGCCGACCGCGGCCGCGTGTCCCGGCGCGAACGGCGTCAGCAGCGGCGCCAACAGCAGCGACAGCGCCGCCGTCGTGGCGAGGCCGCCGATCAGGCCCTCCCAGGTCTTGTTCGGGCTCACCCGCGGGATCACCTTGCGGCGCCCCAGCATGCGGCCCCAGACGTACTGGGCGACGTCGTTCGCCTCGGTCAGGATCAGCAGGAACAGCAGCAGGCCGGCGCCGCTCGCCTCGGCGAAGCCTCCGGCGAAGCCAGGGCCGGCGACCGGATTGCCGTCGGCCGGCAGGACGAGAAGGAAGGCGGCGTGGCTGATGCTGTAGACCGTCGTCATCAGCCCCCAGTGCAGGGTCCCGACCGCCCGGAGGAAGCCCTGGGTCTCGCCGATCAGGACCAGGCGCATGGGCAGGAACAGGAACATGTAGATCGGGATGAAGATGACGAACATCCCGTACCAGCCGATGCCGACCCAGTAGAACTGCACCGGGATCGACAGGTAGGCCCACAGCAGCACGCGCCGGTCGGCGCGCCGCGTCGGGATCAGCGACAGATATTCCTTGAGCGCGAGAAAGCTCACGAAGCCGAGGAGCACGATGGCGGCGGTGCGGCTCAGGACCAGGGCGAACGAGAACAGCAGCACGATCGCCCACCAGCTCCGCATCCTGGCCCGCAGCTCCTCGGTCGCCGCCGCCGGCCGCCGGCGCGCGAGGACGAAGACCGCGACCGTGGCCGCCGCCAGCACGCCGAGAACCCCGGCGAGCGTCCACAGCACCGGGGCCGACAGATGCGACGCGATCATCGGGAAATCCGGCCGAGCGCGCGACGCGCCCGGTTCCAGATCGTCAGGCAGAGCAGCAGGACGACGATCCCGAGCACGAAGTCGAGCCAGATGCCGGGGGCGACGCCGAGGCCGAGCGCCAGGGCGACCGCGCCGAAGGCCAGCGCCCGGTCGCTCTTGCCCATCGGCCCGTCGTAGCGGCGCTCGGCCCCGATCTGGACCGCGACGACCCCGGCCATTTCGCCGATGACGGCGAGCAGCACGGCGGCGACGACCAGCCCGGCGGCGACCCCGGGGACGAGCGCCAGCGGCAGGTAGAGGACCGCGTCGGAGACAACGTCGCCGAGCTCGTTCAGGATCGCGCCGAGCGGGCTCTTCATGCCGTGCTCGCGGGCGAGCATGCCGTCGAGGGCGTTGAGCGCCAGCCGCATGAACAGGGCGGCGGGAAGGACGAGCAGCGGCCAGCGCGCCTGCGGCCACAGGGCGATGGCCAGCCCCGCCGCCGCGGACAGCAGCACGCCGGCGAGCGTGACCTGGTTGGCGTCGATGCCGGCGGCCGCCAGCCGGCGCGCGATCGGCCGCAGGCCGCGCTGGAACGCGGGCTTCAGGTCATAGACGCTGGCCACGGCGGCGCTCATCCCCTCGCCCGGCAAAGTCTCGACCCGACGGGCGGTCCGGAGCAAGCGCGAATCCGTTTGCCGGCCCCGGGGGCTATCGCATATGGGCGCTGCATTATTGCCCTTGCGTCCTTCGACAGGCTCAGGATGAGGGGGAATCTTCGTGGCACAATGAACAATCCTCATGCTGAGCCTGTCGAAGCACGCAAGAACGTCGATCCAGGTCTCCCTTGGACGGCCGCAGACCGGTCAACTGCGATAGCCCCGTTTACCGCCCCCGGGGCTTTGACGTGTCGATAGCACATGATTTGACCGGTGTAGGTAGCACACGAGTTGACCGATCC
>JBBECF010000123.1:0-3209 GCA_040881945.1 Dongiaceae bacterium
AACGCCGGATGATTTCGAGCGCGACGGAGTCGGGCACGAACAGCCGCTCGGGCGCCAGCACGATCCATTGGTCGCGTTGCTTGTCGAAGCGCAATTTCACATGCGCGCCGAGGCGCGGCACCGACGCCTCGCCGATGAGGGTGCGCGTGCTCACCGGCGGCCCTCCGGGACAAAGGCCCCCGGCGGCACGAAGCCCGGCTCGACATAGGCGAAGTAGAGGGCGTCGAGCTGCGCCCACAACAGGTCGGTCTTGAAGCCGAGGGCGGCCAGCGACGCGTCCTGCCGGTCGCGGCTGCGCGCCTCGCGCAGCACGTAGGCGAGGCCGAACTTCACGTCGCGCGGCGCCTGCGTCAGGCGCGTGCGGAAATAGGCGAGCGTGCGTTCGTTGGCGAAGTCGTAGTTTTCGAGCAGGGCGGCGATCCGCGCCTTGTGCAGGTCCGGCGCGAACAGCTCGGTCAAGGACGAAGCGACGGCCTCGAGCAGGCTGTGGTCGCGCACGAACCGGACATAGGCGTCGACCGCGAAGCGCGTGGCCGGCAGCACCCCCCGCAACGAGCGCACGTACTCGCGGTCGAGCCCGACGCCTTCGGCCAGCATCAGCCAGCGGTCGATGCCGCCTTCGCCTTCGGCCGCGCCGTCGTGATCGACGATGCGATGGATCCATTCGCGGCGGAACGCCGGGTCCTCGGCGCGCGACATCAGGGCCGCGTCCTTCATCGGGATGCGGCTCTGGTAGTAGAAGCGGTTGAGCACCCAGGCCTGGACCTGGCCCTGGTCCAGCTTGCCCTCGTGCAGAAGCCGGTGGAAGGGGTGCAAGCTGTGATAGCGCTCTTCGCCGATCCGACGCAGGCGCCGTTCGAACTCGTCCGCGGTCAGAACCTCGCTCACAGGGTCACCTCCATGCCGTCATGGGCAACCTCCCAGCCCGCTGCCTCGGCTGCGGCGCGCTCGGGCGAATCGGCGAGCAGGATCGGGTTGCTGTTGTTGATGTGGATGAAGACCTTGCGCCCGACGCCGAGCGGCGCGAAGGCGGCGATGCTGCCGTCGGGGCCGGACAGGCTGATATGGCCCATGCGCCGGCCGGTCTTCGTGCCGATGCCGGCGGCGACCATCTCGTCGTCCCGCCACAGGGTGCCGTCGAAGAGAGCGAGCGGGGCCCCGCGCAGGCGGGCGGCGAGGTCGTCCGGAACGGCCGCGCATCCCGGGACATAGAAGAACCGCGACGTTCCGTCTTCGGACGCGATCGCGAGGCCGACCGTGTCCTCGGGCGCGGTGCCGAAGTTCGGGCCGGCGGCGGCGTCCTCGAGGTAGAGCGCCACCTTGCCCGGCACCGCGAACGGCTCGACGACGATGCCGGTCGGCTCGCCGTCGGGGCCGGCCACCGCGAACGCCTCGCCGAGCGCCATGCGGCGACGGGCCACGAAGGCCGGGTTGAGCACGTTGAAGATGCTGTTCTCGCGCAGGACCGACAGCACGCGGCCGGTGGCGTAAACGGCAAAGGGATGGCTCTCGCGCAGCGTCAGCAGACCGGCGATGTGGTCGACGTCGCCGTTCGTCAAAACCACCGCGACGATCGGGCTGTCGCGCGGGCCCGCGCGCGGGTGAAGCCGGGGGTTATCGTTGATCTGCTGGCGCAGGTCGGGCGAGGCGTTGAACACCACCCAGCGCCGATCGTCGGCGCTGACCGCCAGCGACGACTGGCTGCGCGGCGACGCGGCGGGGTCGCCCGCGCGCGCCCGGCGCGAGGCCACGTCGTTGCTGTTCCACTGGGGGAAGCCGCCCCCCGCGGCCGACCCGAGTACGAGAATTCGTAACACGATCGGCGCCTGAAATGCGAACGCCCCGGGACTCCGCCGGGCGGACCGCGATCGCGGAACTCCGCGCCGGTCTGCCGCGACGTCCGTCCCGGGGCGCTCAGGATCGGTGTTTAGAGACCAGCGCAGGCGTAAGAGTTGATTTCGAGACCGACGCAGATCTCGACAATCTTCGGTGACGTCCAGGCCATGCCCGTTCCTCCCTCATGAGTGCGATTGGCTCGAGCCAATATCGAACAATTCCAAACTAGCGACTCTCGACGCGGAGCGCAAGAGTTATTTTAACCTTCGGAGCCGGGGGCGTCCGGGCGGCGACGTTCGCCCCAGCCCTGCCGACCGGCGGCCCCAGTGTCTTGCCCCGGAATTGCGGTACGATTTTCCGGGGCAGGGCACTAGGATAGCGCGCATGCGGGTTCGACCGATGGCAGCCTTCGCCGGCCTCGCTGCGGCGCTATTGTTGGCGGTGGCCGGCGCCGCGCCGCTCGGCGCCCAGAATCCGGCCGTGCCGGAACCGGACGGCTACCGGATGAGCGACTACCGGGCACCGGTGCCCGCCGGCCTCGCCGACGCCATGACGGTGTCGACGCCGGAGTTGCGCGCCCTCCTGGACGCCGCAGACCCGATCCTGATCGACGTCCTGCCGCGCCCGCGCAAGCCCGACAACCTGCCGGCGACGGCCCTGTGGATGCCGAAGCCGCGCGACAATATCCCGGGCAGCGCGTGGCTGGCGAACGTCGGCTTCGGCGAAATGTCGGCCGAGTTCGCGGACTATTTCCGCGACAACCTGGAACGGCTGAGCGGTGGCGACAAGTCGCGCGGCCTGGTCTTCTACTGCCTGGCTGATTGCTGGATGTCGTGGAACGCGGCGAAGCGCGCGATGGGCTACGGCTACAGCAACGTCTATTGGTATCCCGAGGGCAGCGACGGCTGGGCGGCCGCCGGCTTGCCGCTCGAACCAGCCGAGCCGGCGCCGATGCCGGGCTTCCTGCCGCCGCCGTCGTAGCCTGCCGTCAGTCGAGATGCGCCAGGATGGCGCGGGCGAGCGCGAAGACGCGCTGTTCGAGCAGCACCGGCTGCTCGCAGACATAGGACAGCGACCGTTCCCGGTCCTCGAAGATGCGCGTGTCCCAGGCCTGCATTTCGGCGAGCTCGGCGCGGCGCGCCTGTTGCGCCGCGGTGGCGTCGGCGGGTAGCGCGTCGAGCTCGGCGGCCTGGAGCTCGAGCTTTTCCGCGAGCGCGCGCTGCCGCTTGGCGTAACGTCCGATGCCGGCGAGGATCTCGGCCCGCTCGCCGTTGATCGTGTCGAGAATGCCGGCGAACAACAGAGTGAGTTTTCGGTCCTTGTCGGCGCCCGCCGCCGCGGCAAACTCGGCGATGGCCGCCTCGGCCGCCTCG
>JBBECF010000124.1:0-20747 GCA_040881945.1 Dongiaceae bacterium
CGGGCTTGCGGCACCAGAAGCGGTACATCCAGCCGAGCGCCAGCGGATTCGCCTGCTCGAACGCCCACCAAGCGTCGAGGTCGTCGAGCCTTGTCGCGTCGCCGAAGCGGGCGCGCGTCTCGGCCGACAATCGGAAGCCGTGGAAGGCCAGGCCGAGATCGCGCAGCCAGTCGCGGATGACGGGCAGCGTCAGGTCGCGCTCCTGGGCATGGAACAGGAAGTCGCGGCATTCGCTCGTCGTGAAGAAATCGCGGCAGGCGAGGATGCGCTCGCGGCCCGCCACCGGCAGCCCGTCGATCAGCCGCGCGCGGAACGCCCGCACCTCGTCGGCCGAGGCCCCCAGGCCGAGCGCGGCGATCGCGGCGCGGGCGGCGGCGACCGGTTCGCGACCGAGCCGCCGATAGAGGCCGATCGACATGAACCCGCCCGGTTTCAGCAGCCCGGCCAGCACGCGCCAGCCGGCCAGCGGATCGGCGAGGTGGTGCAGGACGCCGGTGCATTCTATGGCGTCGAAGCGCCGGTCGAGCGATCCGAGTCCGAGGATATCGGCCTGCGCGAACTCGACATTGTCGATGCCATAACGGCGCGCCATGCGCAGGCCGTAGGCGAGCGACGCGCGGCTGAGATCGATCGCCAGCACGCGCGCCCGGGCGCCGTAGCCGAGGGCGGCGTAGAGCGCGTCCTTGCCCGTGCCGCAGCCGGCGACCAGCACGTCGCAGTCGCGGTCGCGCAGCAGCGCCGCCGGGTGGCCGGCGACGACGCCGGTCGGCCCCGATCCCGCCCGGCGCCGGTTGATGCCGAGCAAGCGCGGATAGGGGTTTTCCTCGTACTGCGCCGCGACGCGGGCCGAGGCGCCGCCGGCCGGCGCCGTGAGGACGGGGATGGTCTCGGCCAGCGCCCGCTCCTCGGCGCGGCACCCCACCGTCGCCTCGATCACGGCGCGAAGCGGCGCCGGCACGGTGCCGGCACGGCCGAGCAACAAGTCCGCCGCCGGCAGCCGGTCGAGCGGCTCGTAGAGCGCATAGAGCAGGACCTCCTCGCCGAGCGGCGCGCCTTCGCGCACGGCCCGATCGACGGTCCCGGCCAATTCACCGACCCGCCGGCGTTCCGCGTCCGTGACCGCGAAGACGTATTCGTTGTTGGCGCATTGCAAGGCGAGCGCGGCAAGCAGGCGGCGCGGCTCGCCGGCGCGCAGGCGCCCGGCCGGCGTCTCGAGCAACAGCGCCTTGCGCAGCGCCGTCAACAGCCGCTCGATTTCGACGTCGAGGTTGACGCCCTTGGCCAGATATTCGAGGAACAGGCGATCGGACAGGGCCGCCCGGCCGTGGCGCGACAGCAGCCACGCCACCCCCGCCGCCGGTCCGTCGTCGCGCGCCGGCGCCAACGCCCGAGCGAGGGCGCCCTGCCGCTTCAGCACGGCAGCGGCCAGCGGCATGAACGAGGAATGATCGACGTCGGCGAGGGCGAAACAAGCGGCGAGCGTGGCCGGTCGCACCTCGACCGTCAAATCGCCCTGGACCGACCGCAGGACCTGCGACAATGTCGCGGCGGTTTCATGGTTGGTCGGGTCGATTTGCAGGGCGCGCAGCAACTCCTGCACCGCCCCCGCCGCGTCGCCGGCGGCGGCGAGCGCCACGCCCAACCCGTGCCGCGCCTCGCGGTTCCTGGGCGCCCGCGCGACCGCGTCGCGATACCGGTGCACCGCGGCAAGCGGCGGCGGCCGGCCCGGCGCCGCGCCGGCCTGGTTCATCAGGAAATCGCTGACCCGCG
This sequence comes from Dongiaceae bacterium, assembly GCA_040881945.1. Lineage (GTDB taxonomy): Bacteria > Pseudomonadota > Alphaproteobacteria > Dongiales > Dongiaceae > JBBECF01. The sequence continues at coordinate 1,771 of JBBECF010000124.1, forward strand.
ACACCTCGGTCCGCCCTCTCGAACCCCATTCCCGCACCGAAGATAACGATCGATGTCGGCTTTCGACATTGACCGTTATATCATGCGCCACATCGCACATATCGCGGGACGGGCGCGGGGACAATGGCGAACTTCGTGGCGATCGATTTCGAGACCGCCGATTACGGCGCCGACAGCGCCTGCGCGGTCGGGCTGGTGCGCGTCGAGGCCGGGCGCGTCGTCGCCGAGGCGAGCCGCCTGATCCGGCCGCCACGGCGGCGCATCGCCTTCACCCATATCCACGGGCTCGCCTGGGCCGACCTGCGCGACCAGCCGATTTTCGCCGAGGTCTGGCCGAGCCTCGCCGCCCTGATCGAGGGCGCGGACTGCTTCGCCGCCCACAATGCGGCCTTCGACCGGGCGGTGTTGCGCGCCTGCTGCGCCGCGGCGGGCCTGGCCGCGCCGCCCTTGCGCTTCCTCTGCACCGTGCGGCTCGCGCGCGCCGCCTGGGGCATAAGACCGACGCGGCTGCCGGACGTCTGCGCCCATCTCGGGATCGGCCTCAAGCACCACGACGCGGCGTCGGACGCCCGAGCCTGCGCCGAAATCGCCCTGGCGGCGGCAAAGGCCGGCTTCGCCGTCCCCTAGTGTCCTACCCCAGAAATTCGTTTCGAATTTCTGGGACAAGCAGGCCACTAGAATTAAACACTTAGTGGCCCGTTCACCCCGAAATTCGTGAAACGAATTTCGCGGACGGGACACTAGCCCCCGGCGGCCCTTGAATCCCGGCCGCCGCTTCGCTATAACCCGCCGTCCGACCGCGGAGCAGCGCCATGAAAAAAGACATCCACCCGAAATACCACGACATCACCGTGGTGATGACCGACGGCACCAGCTTCAATACCCGGTCGACCTGGGGCAAGCCGGGCGACACCCTGCGGCTCGACATCGACCCGAAGTCGCACCCGGCCTGGACTGGCGTCCACCGTCTGCTCGACAGCGGCGGTCAGCTCGCCAAGTTCAGGAAGCGCTTCGGCGGCGTCGGTATGAAGGACTGAGCGGCGGGCCTCAGTCGGCGCCGTCGCGTCGGTCCGCCCCGCCCTGGTCGCGGCGGGCGTGGCGTAGCGCGACCATCTCGTCGAGGCGCGCGACCCGCGTATAAAGGCTGTGGCTGCGGTCAAGCAGGCGCTGCAGGCGCGGCGGCAGTTGCGACTGTCCCCAGGTGCCGCGCGTCGCGCAGATCGCATGGCCACCGAGCCGATGTTCGGTGCGGGCGGCTTCGGCCGCGCCGATCTCGCCGTCATGCACGGCCTTCTGCACCAGCAGCCAGGCCATCATCTGCGTCAGCCGCGCCGTCAGCCGCATGCATTCGCAGCTCGCCGCCAGTTGCAGCCCCGGCCCGAGCTTGCCGGCGTCGGTCTGCTCGCGCTCGGCAAGGTAGTTGCGCGCCTCGACGAGCAGGGCGAAGGCCTCCTCGAAGGTCTTGTCGAAAAAGGTCACCGAAGACTCGGTCTCGCCCACGCCGGTCGGCCCCGCTGCTTGGTCCGCGCACTCCGCGGAACCTAGTGTCCCGTCCCGAAATTCGTTTCACGAATTTCGGGGTGAACGGGCCACTACGCATTTGATTCTAGTGGCCTGCTTATCCCAGAAATTCGAAAACGAATTTCTGGGGTAGGACACTAGGAACATAGCCTTAAGAAATCCTTTGGCGGGGCAGCCGCGGCGCCGGAAACCCAAGTTTTTGGCCCTCCCGGCGGCTTGCCGCCCCACTTGACGAGCCGCCGGGCCCTCCCCATCTCGGGGCTGCGGCCGGATGCCTCGGGGAGGGTCCGGCCGGGCTTGAGGCGGCGGCGTGATCCGATCCGGGTATGCCGCCAGAACCCCATGTTGCTCAGAGGAGGATATGGCATGCGTACTCTTGACTTCAGCCCCCTGTTCCGCTCCACGGTCGGTTTCGACCGGATGACCCGCCTGCTCGACGCGGCGACGCGGTTCGACGACGGGGCGCTCTCCTATCCACCCTATAACATCGAGAAGACCGGCGAGGACACCTACCGCATCACCATGGCGGTGGCCGGGTTCGGCGAGGACGATCTCGAGATCACCGCGCAGGAGAACTCGCTCGTGATTTCCGGCAAGGTCGAACAGCCGGCCGACGCCGCGAAGCTGCTCCATCGCGGCATCGCCGGGCGCGCGTTCGAGCGGCGCTTCGAACTCGCGGAGCACATCCGGGTCGCCGGCGCCAGCCTAGTCAACGGGCTGCTGCACGTCGATCTGGTGCGCGAGGTTCCCGAGGCGATGAAGCCGCGGACCGTCAAGATCGAGCGCAAGCCCACGACCGGGACGCCGACACTCGACAGCAAGGCGGCCTAACCGTTCGTTATCGCCGAACGGCGCGGGCGGGCGAGGCGGCCCCCCCCGCCGCGCCCCCCCGGCACGTCGCCGAAATGCCGCCGATACCTCATCGAACCCGCTCGATCTTGGCCTCGACGCCGGTTCAGGGCCTCGCGGCCGGCACCGGCGCCTCCGAATGCTTGCCGGCCGGCTCGCCGGGTGGCACTATCGCCGCTGCCGGACAGTCATCTGGGGGATGTCGGCATGGGCAAAAAAGTCACAGTGGAGGAGGCAGCGATGAAAGCCATCAAGATTGCGGCGGCCGTCGCCGCGGTCACGCTTGCGGCGCACGCAACGGCAAACGCACAGACCAACCTGGAAAAGCTCGGACAGATGAAGACGACGGGCGTGATGGATTTCGCCTTCGTCGAGCAGGGCGGCGACAAGGCCGCGGCGCTACGCCGGAATCTCGAACGGGTCAAACTGCCGTCCGGGTTCAAGATCGATCTCTACGCGATTGTGCCCGATGCGCGCCATATGGCGCTCGGGCCACAGGGTGTCGTGCTGTTTGTCGGCACGCGCAAGACCGACGCATGGGCCGTCACCGACCGTGACAAGGACCGCGTCGCCGACGAGGTCAAGCGGTTCGCGCCCTCGATCGACCTGGTCATTCCGAACGGCCCATGCTTCACGCCGGACGGCTTTCTCTACATCGTCGAGCAGAATCGGGTGCTGATGTACCCGGCGGCCGAGTTCTTCTATGAAAGCCCGGACGTGGTGGCCATTCCGATCGTCCCGCAAGGCCAGCTGATTCCGGTCGACGAGGAGAGCTACAACCATACCGCGCGCGTATGCCGGATCGGCGCGGACAACAAGCTCTACATCGCGCTCGGTCAGCCACACAACGTCTCGCCGCCGGCGAAGGTCGCGATGTACCAGCAATTGGGGATCGGCGGCATCATTCGGATGAACCGGGACGGGTCGGACCGGGAGGTCTACGCGACCGGCGTGCGCAACTCCGTCGGCATGGATTTCAACCCGGCCGATGGCTCGCTGTGGTTCACGGACAACCAGGTGGACGGCATGGGCGACCTGATCCCGCCCGGCGAACTGAACAGGGTGCCGGAGATGGGCCGCAATTTCGGTCATCCGTGGTTTGGCGGCGGGTCCGTCCGGACCAATGAGTACAAGGACGAGACGCCGCCTGACGGCATCGTCCCCCCGCAGGTCGAGATGGACGCCCACGGGGCCGATCTCGGCATGACGTTCTACACGGGCAAGATGTTTCCGGCGAAATATCGCGGCGGCATTTTTGACGCCCAGCACGGCTCCTGGAACCGTACCGATCCGATCGGCGCCCGCGTGATGTTCACCACGCTCGATGCGGACGGCAATGCGGCCGGCACCGAGGTCTTCGCCGAGGGTTGGCTTGACAAGGCGACCGGCGAATATCTCGGCCGGCCCGTCGATGTGCTGCAAATGAAGGACGGCTCGCTGCTCGTCTCCGACGATCTGGCGGGTGCCATCTATCGCATCTCATACGGCGGTTAAGGGCGTTACCGTCGGCAAGACCGGCAGCCGGGACATGTATGTCCCGGCTGTTTCTTGTCGGCATTCGCAAATACCGGGAATGGCATGCCTATGAAACGACTGGCGATGGCTTTCGCGGCCGTCTGCGCGGCCACGCTCGGCCTGTCCTCCGCTCTTGCCGCCGATCCCGCCGCCGGACGCACGAAGGCGGCCATGTGCCAGGTCTGCCACGGCATTGACGGGGTTGCGAAAATTCCGATCGCACCGCACATCGCCGGCGAAAGTGCGATCTATCTGCAGACCCAGCTCAAGGCGTTTCGCTCCGGCAAGCGCGTGCATGAAATGATGTCGGTGATCGCCAAACAGCTATCCGACGATGACATCGCCAACCTCGCGGCCTGGTACTCGTCGATCAAGTTCACGGTGGAGGTCCCGGAATAGGCTCGCCTAGTGTCCCGTCCCCGAAATTCGTTTCACGAATTTCGGGGTGAACGGGCCACTAAGTATTTGAATCTAGTGTTTCGCCGATCGCGGCCCGAGCGGGTTGCCGATCGCCGAGGCCGCAGGCGCCGAGCGCCATGCGCGTGACCAGGGCGGCGGCGGCGCGGTAATCCGCCGGGCGCAGCTTCTTGCGGCCGAGCACCGCCGCCACCTGGGCGTCGAAATCGGCATAGGTCTGGGTCGCCGCCCAGATGACGAAGAACAGGTGCTTCGCCTCGACCGGGGCGATGCGACCGGCGGCGGCCCAGCCGTCGATGACCCGCGCCTTGGCCTCGACCCAGTCGCGCACCTGGCGCCGGAGATAGTCGGCGACCTGCGGCGCCCCGTGCAGCAGCTCGTTGGCGAACACCTTGGAGGCCAAGGGGCGGCGCCGCGAGTAGTCGATCTTGGCGGCGATGTAGGCGGCGAGCGCCGCGGCCGGATCCGCTTCGGGCGTGATCTGCTGGCCGGCGGCCAGCCACAGATCGAGGATGTTCTCGAGCACGCGACGGTAGAGCGCCTCCTTGGTCCGGAAGTAATAGTGGAGATTGGCCTTCGGCAGCCCGGCCCGCTCGGCGATCGCCGCCGTGGTCGCCCCGGAGAACCCGGCCTCGGCGAACACCGCCTCGGCGGCGGCGAGGATGCGCGCCTCGCTGCGCTGCCGCTTCGTGGCGTGGCGGCGGCCGTCGGGCGCGCGCGGACGCGTCATCGCCGGCACGCGCGCGCCCCGATAAAATTTGACCATTTGGTCAGGTTCCCCATAGAATGACCGCCGCGGCAAGTAAGGCTAACCCGCGCGTTGGCCGGCCGGCAAGGAGGGTCCCCCGGGGATGGCAGACCAGCCGGACGTGGCGTCGGCCCGACTCGCCGCCGACGACTACGCGGCCAACTTCGCCGACGTCGCGCCGCCGCTCGATGCCGGCCGCGCGCTGGTCGAGAGCAGCCGCTGTTATTTCTGCCATGACGCGCCGTGCATCGAGGCCTGCCCGACCGGCATCGACATCCCGAACTTCATCCGCAAGATCGCCACCGGCAACCTCAAGGGCGCGGCGGTGAACATCCTGGAAGAGAACATTTTCGGCGGCGCTTGCGCGCGCGTCTGCCCGACCGAGGTGCTGTGCGAGGAGGCCTGCGTGCGCAACCTCGCGGAATCGAAGCCGGTCAATATCGGCGCCCTGCAGCGCCACGCCACCGACTGGCTGTTCGACCGGGACATCCAGCCGTTCGCGCCGGCCCCGGCGAGCGGGCGGCGCGTCGCCGTCGTGGGCGGCGGCCCGGCCGGACTGGCCTGCGCCCATCGGCTGGCGCTGCTCGGCCATTCCGTGACGGTGTTCGAGGCGCGGGACAAGCTCGGCGGCCTTAACGAATACGGCATCGCCGCCTACAAGGTGCCGGACGACTTCGCCCAGCGCGAGGTCGCCTTCGTGCTCTCGATCGGCAACATCGAGGCGCGTTGCGGCCAGGCGCTCGGCCGTGACATCACGCTGAGCGACCTGCGGCGCGGCTTCGACGCGGTGTTCCTCGGGCTCGGGCTGGCCGGGGTCAACGCCGTGCGGCTCGAGGACGCGGACCTGGCCGGGGTCGAGGACGCGGTCGCCTATATCGCGCGGCTGCGCCAGGCGCGCGACCTGGCCGAGCTGCCGGTCGGCCGCCGCGTCGTCGTGATCGGCGGCGGCAACACCGCGATCGACGCGGCGGTGCAGAGCAAGCGCCTGGGCGCCGAGGACGTGACCATCGTCTACCGCCGCGGGCGGACGCAGATGGGCGCCACCGCCCATGAGCAGGAGTTCGCCCAGGTCAACGGCGTCAGGATCAAGCATTGGGCGCGGCCGGTGCGCCTGGTCGGGCGCGGCGGCGCGGTGCGCGAGGTCGAGTTCGAATACACCCAGCTCGACGAGGCCGGCCGGCTCGCCGGCACCGGCGACCGCTTCGCGCTAGCCGCCGATATGGTATTCAAGGCGATCGGGCAGGTGTTCGTGCCGGACCCGCTGACCGCCGGCGGCGTCGAGCCGCTCGATCTCGCCGACGGCCGCATCCTGGTCAACGCCGACCGCCGGACGTCGCTGCCCGGCGTCTATGCCGGCGGCGACTGCGTCGCCGGCCTCGACCTGACGGTGCGCGGCGTCGAGGACGGCAAGGTCGCCGCCCACGCCATCGACCGCGCCTTGCGGAGGCCGTAGCGGTCGGGATCGTGGGCCGATAGCCTCATCCTTCGACAGGCTCGGGATGAGGCCCTCATGTTGAGCCTGTCGAAACATGAGGGGCGGGCGGGCGCTGTATGGAGGGCTGATGGGATGGCCGATCTGCGATCCGATTTCGCCGGCATCAAGTCGCCGAACCCGTTCTGGCTGGCCTCGGCGCCGCCGACCGACAAGGAATACAACGTGGTGCGCGCCTTCCGCGCGGGCTGGGGCGGCGTCGTCTGGAAGACGCTGGGCGAGGACCCGCCGATCGTCAACACCTGCTCGCGCTACGGCGCCCACCACCTCAACGACGACCGCATGGTCGGCTTCAACAACATCGAGCTGATCACCGACCGGCCGCTCGAGACGAACCTGCGCGAGATCAAGCAGGTCAAGCGCGACTGGCCGGACCGGGCGCTCGTCGTCTCGCTCATGGTGCCGTGCGAGGAGCCGAGTTGGGCCGCCATCCTGAAGCGGGTGGAGGAGACCGGGGCCGACGGCGTCGAGCTGAACTTCGGCTGCCCGCACGGCATGTCGGAGCGCGGCATGGGCTCGGCCGTCGGCCAGGTGCCCGACTACGTCGAGATGGTGGCGCGCTGGTGCAAGGCGCACACGCGCATGCCGGTCCTGGTCAAGCTGACGCCCAATGTCACCGACATCCGCGCCCCGGCGCGCGCCGCCAAGGCCGGCGGCGCCGACGGCGTGTCGCTGATCAACACCATCAACTCGATCACCTCGATCGACCTCGACCGCATGGCGCCGACCCCGACGGTGGACGGCAAGGGCACGCATGGCGGCTATTGCGGCCCGGCCGTGAAGCCGATCGCGCTGCACATGGTGGCCGACATCGCCCGCGCCCCGGCCACCGCCGGCCTGCCGATCTCCGCCATCGGCGGCATCGCCAACTGGCGCGACGCTGCGGAATTCATGGCGCTCGGCGCCGGCACCGTGCAGGTGTGCACGGCGGCGATGCATTACGGCTTCAAGATCGTCGACGACATGATCGACGGCCTGGCCAACTGGATGGACGCGAAGGGCCATGCCCGGCTCGGCGATTTCGTCGGCGCCGCCGTGCCGAACGTCACCGACTGGCAGTTCCTCAACATCAACTTCAAGACCATCGCCGCGATCGATCAGGACCTGTGCATCGCCTGCGGGCTGTGCCATATCGCCTGCGAGGATACCTCGCACCAGGCGATCGCGGCCGGGCGCGTCGACGGCCGGCGCCGCTACGAGGTGATCGACGCCGAATGCGTCGGCTGCAACCTGTGCCAGCATGTCTGCCCGGTCCCGGGGTGCATCGCCATGGTCGAAATCGACACCGGCAAGCCATACATGAACTGGACGCAAGACCCGCGCAATCCGCACCGCCAGGCGGCGGAATAGATGGCGGCGGGGGCGCGCCGGTTCGAAAGGGGGGCAAAAATGAAAACGAACATCCGCGTCGACGGCCAGCGCCTGTGGGACAGCCTGATGGAACTGGCGAAGATCGGCGCCACCGACAAGGGCGGCGTCTGCCGCCTGGCGCTGACCGACCTCGACCGCGAGGCACGCGACCTGTTCGTGCGCTGGTGCAAGGAGGCCGGCTGCACGATCACCGTCGATCGCATCGGCAACATCTTCGCAAGGCGGCCGGGCCGCGACAATTCGCTGCCGCCGGTGATGACCGGCAGCCACATCGACAGCCAGCCGACGGGCGGCAAGTTCGACGGCGCCTACGGCGTGCTCGCCGGGCTCGAGGTCGTGCGCACCCTCAACGACCACGATTACGAGACCGACGCGCCGATCGAGATCGCCGTGTGGACCAACGAGGAGGGTTCGCGCTTCGCCCCGGCAATGGTCGCCTCGGGCGTCTTCGCCGGCGTCTTCGACCTCGACTACGGCCTCGGCCGCGCCGACCCATCGGGCAAGACCATGGGCGAGGAGCTGAAACGGATCGGCTATGCCGGCGAGACCGCAGTCGGTGGCCGCCCGGTCGGCGCCTTCTTCGAGGCGCATATCGAGCAGGGCCCGATCCTCGAGGCCGAGGGCAAGACGATCGGCGTCGTGCAGGGGGTCCAGGGCATCCGCTGGTACGAGCTCACGGTAACCGGGATGGAGGCGCACGCCGGGCCGACGCCGATGCCGCGCCGCCGCGACGCCCTGGTCGGGGCGGCGCGGATGGTCGGCGCCGTCAACCGCATCGGCCTGACGAACCCGCCCAACGCCTGCGCCACCGTGGGCATGATGCAGGTGACGCCGAATTCGCGGAACGTGATTCCGGGCACGGTCTTTTTCACCGTCGACTTCCGCCATCCCGACGCCGACGTGCTCGCCGCCATGGGCGCCGAGCTGAAGCGGCAGTGCGAGGCGGTCGCGGCCGAGCTTCGCCTCGACCTCGAATTCGACGAGATCTGGTATTCGCCGCCGGTCAAGTTCGCCCCCGACTGCGTCGCCGCGGTGCAGCGCGCCGCCGACGAGCTCGGCTTCGCCAACCGCGCCATCGTCAGCGGCGCCGGTCACGATTCGGTCTATCTGTCGCGGGTGGCGCCGACCGCCATGGTGTTCATCCCGTGCAAGGACGGCATCAGCCACAACGAGATCGAGAGCGCCACGCCCGAGCATCTCGCCGCCGGCTGCGACGTGCTGCTGCGCGCGATGCTCGACCGGGCGAGGCATGCCGGGTGAGCGGCGCCGCGGCCGGGCATCGGGTCGTGGACGTCCGCGGCCTGTCCCTGACTTACGAAACGGCGGACGGGCCGGTCTATGCGCTCGCCGACGTGGACCTGCAGGTCGACCGGGGCGAGTTCGTTTCGTTCATCGGGCCGTCGGGCTGCGGCAAGACCACGCTGTTGCGCGTGATCGCCGATCTGGAGCGGCCGAGCGCCGGCCACGTCGCGGTCAACGGCACGACGCCGGAACAGGCGCGCCTGGCCCGCGCCTACGGCTATGTCTTCCAGGCGGCCGCTCTCTATCCCTGGCGCACGATCGAGCGCAACGTCACGTTGCCGCTCGAGATCATGGGCGTGCCGGCGGCCGAGCGCCGGGCGCGGGCGGCGCGCTACCTCGATCTGGTCAACCTCAAGGGGTTCGAGAACAAATACCCGTGGCAGCTTTCCGGCGGGATGCAGCAGCGCGCCTCGATCGCGCGCGCGCTGTCGTTCGATCCGGATCTCCTGCTCATGGACGAACCCTTCGGCGCGCTCGACGAGATCGTGCGCGACCATTTGAACGAACAGCTCCTGGGGCTGTGGGACCGCACCGGCAAGACCGTCGTCTACGTCACCCATTCGATCCCCGAGGCGGTGTTCCTGTCGACCAGGATCGTCGTCATGTCGCCGCGGCCCGGCCGCATCATCGACGTGATCGACTGCGATTTTCCGCGCCGGCGCAGCCTCGACATCCGCGAGACGCCGGATTTCCTCAAGGTCGCGCACCGCGTGCGCGCCGGACTGCGTGCCGGGCACGGCTATGACGATTGAGGCCGCCGTCGCCGCGCCGGCGCCGGGGCGCGCGCTGCCAGTGGCGGCGATGCTGTTGGCGCTCCTGGCGGTGTGGTACGGCGCGGCGGTCTTCCTCAACGCGCCGATGCAGATCGACCGGTTCGAGCGCGAGCAGGCGGCGTGGACGGCGTCGGATCTCGTCGCCGCCACGCTGCGGATGGAGCGGCCGCTGCTGCCGGCGCCGCACCAGATCGCCGTGGAGATGAAACAGACCCTCTTCGACCTCAGCGTCACCTCGAAGCGCAGCCTGGCTTATCATTCCTGGGTCACGCTGTCCTCGACCCTGCTCGGCTTCGTCATCGGCTCGTTCGTCGGCCTCGTGCTCGCGGCCGGGATCGTCCATGCCAGGACCCTGGAGAAGAGCCTGATGCCGTGGGTCATCTCGTCGCAGACGATTCCGATCCTGGCGATCGCGCCGATGATCGTGGTCGTCCTCGGCGCGATCGGGCTGAAGGGGCTCGTGCCGAAGGCGATCATCTCGACCTATCTGTGCTTTTTCCCGGTCGCCATCGGCATGGTGAAGGGGCTGCGGTCGCCCGACACGCTGCAAATGGACCTGATGCGGACCTACAACGCGACGCGCTGGCAGACGTTCCGCCTGTTGCGCTGGCCGGCGGCGGTGCCCTTCCTGTTCGCCAGCCTCAAGGTCGCGATCGCGATCAGCCTGGTCGGGGCGATCGTCGGCGAGCTGCCGACCGGCGCGCAGGCCGGGCTGGGCGCCCGCCTGCTGGTCGGCTCGTATTACGGCCAGACGGTGCAGATCTGGGCGGCGCTGATCGCCGCCGCGACCCTCGCGGCCGCCCTGGTCGGGCTGGTCGGGCTGGCGGAACGGATCGTCGGCCGGGCCAGGGGGGAACGGACGTGACGGCGCGCTCGCCTCGGCGAAGCCGCCTTCGGCGGAGCCAGGGACGCGACCGGCTCGGCCTGGCGGCGCTCGGACTCGCGGCGCTCGCGATTCTGCTCGATGCCCTGGACGAGCCGGGCTTTCGCGTCGTCGGCGCGGCGCCGGGCTGGGGTTTGCCGATCGCGCTGGTCGGCGGGCTGGGCGCCTGGCTCGGCTGGCGGGGGCTGCGCGACCTGCGGGACGCCGTCGTCCTGCTCGCCGGCGTCGCGCTTGCCGCGGCTTGCGCCTGGGTCGCGGGCCACGGCGGCGCGGCCGGCGGCGGCTTCTGGGCCTTCGTCCTGGCGATCTGGGCGCTGGCCTGGCGCGCCATCGCCGCGCTCGCCGGCCAGCGCAGCCTGGACCGCACCCGGCAGCGCGCGATCGACCTGCTGGTGCCGGCGGCCTTCGGGCTGTGGCTGGTGTTCCTGTGGGAGGTGCTGGTCACGGGCTTCGACGTGCCGCAGGTCCTGCTGCCGGCCCCGAGCGCGATCGCGGAGCGGTTTGTCGGCTCACTCCCCATCCTGTGGGCGGATTTCCGGCAGACCTTCCTGAAGGCGATCCTGGCCGGCTATGCGCTGGGCTGCGGCGCCGGCTTCGTCGTTGCCGTTCTGGTCGATCGCGTCCCCTTCCTGCAACGCGGGCTGCTGCCGCTCGGCAATTTTGCCAGCGCGCTGCCCATCGTCGGCGTCGCGCCGATCATGGTCATGTGGTTCGGCTTCGACTGGCCGTCGAAGGCGGCGGTCGCGGTGATCATGACCTTCTTTCCGATGCTGACGAATACGGTCGCCGGCCTCGGCGCCGCGCAGCGCATCGACCTCGAGCTGCTGCAATCCTACGGCGCGGGCTATTGGCAGACGCTGGTGAAGCTGCGCCTGCCGGCGGCCTTGCCCTTCATCTTCAACGCGCTGAAGATCAATTCCACGCTCGCGCTCATCGGCGCGATCGTCGCGGAGTTCTTCGGCACGCCGACCGTCGGCATGGGATTCCGCATCTCCACGGAAGTGGGGCGGATGAGCCTGGACATGGTATGGGCGGAGATCGTCGTCGCCGCTCTGGCCGGGTCCGCGTTCTTCGGGATCATCGCCTTGGCGGAGAAGTCGTTTACGTTCTGGCACCCGTCGTACCGTCGTCGGGCGTAGGGGGCCGATCAGGGTGGCAACATGGGAGATCGACCGATGAGAAGACTGGCATTGACGCTGGCCGCGCTCGCCGCGGGACTTTCGGCCCCGGCGGCGGCGGCGGAGAAGGTGACGCTGCAACTGAAGTGGGTCACCCAGGCCCAGTTCGCGGGCTACTACGTGGCCAAGGAAAAGGGCTTCTACGACGCGGCCGGATTGGACGTGACCATCAATCCGGGCGGGCCCGACATCGCGCCGCCGCAGGTGATCGCAGGCGGCGGCGCCGACGTCATCATCGACTGGATGCCGTCGGCTCTGGCGTCGCGCGAGAAGGGCGTGGCGCTCGTCAACATCGCCCAGCCGTTCAAGCGGTCCGGGATGATGCTGACCTGCCGCAAGGAGACCGGCATCGCCGCCCCCGCCGACTTGCGCGGGCGCACGCTGGGCGTCTGGTTCTACGGCAACGAATATCCGTTCCTGAGCTGGATGGCGAAGCTCGGCATCCCGACGACCGGCGGCGCCGACGGCGCCACCGTGCTGAAGCAGGGGTTCAACGTCGACCCGCTGCTGCAGAAGCAGGCCGACTGCATCTCCACCATGACCTATAACGAGTACTGGCAGGTCATCGACGCCGGGCTGACGCCGGCGGACCTCGTGGTCTTCAAGTACGAGGACGAGGGCGTGGCGACGCTCGAGGACGGCCTCTATGCGCTCGAGGACCGGTTGCAGGACGCCGCCTTCGTCGACCGCATGGCGCGCTTCGTCAAGGCCAGCATGCAGGGCTGGGCCTGGGCGCGCGAGAACCCGAAGGAGGCGGCGCTTATCGTCCTTGAGAATGACGCCACCGGCGCACAGACCGAGACGCACCAGGTGCGCATGATGGGCGAGATCAACAAGCTGACGGAAGGCTCGACCGGCAAGCTCGATCCGGCGGATTACGAGCGCACGGTTCGGACGCTGCTGTCCGGCGGCTCCGATCCGGTCATCACCAAGGCGCCGGCCGGCGCCTGGACGCATGCGGTGACCGACAAGGCGCTCGGTATGTGAGGCAAGGGGGCGGCGACCGCACGTCCGTGCTATCGTGCGCGCCGTCCGTTTGACAACGAATCAACAACCCGATGGGAGGATCGTAAGTCATGGATAGATTGAGACGAGTCGTGATGGCCGGGCTGGCGACGGCCGTCGTCGCGGCGCTCGGCGTCGTGCCGGCCGCGGCCCAGGAGAAGCTGAAGGTCGCCGCGATCTACACCGTGCCGGTGGAGCAGCAATGGGTGAGCCGCATCCACAAGGCGCTGAACGCGGCGCAGACACGCGGCGACATCGAGTACGTGTGGTCGGAGAACGTCACCAACACGGACTATGAGCGGGTGATGCGCGAATACGCCGAGGCCGGCCACGGCCTGGTCGTCGGCGAGGTCTTCGGGGTCGAGCGCGCGGCGCGCAAGGTCGCCGCCGACTATCCCAAGACCGCGTTCCTGATGGGCTCCAGCTTCGGGCCGTCCGGCGACAACTTTTCGGTGTTCGACAACTGGATCCAGGAGCCGTCGTTCCTGACCGGCATGATCGCCGGGGCGCTGACCAAATCCAACGTCATCGGCATGGTCGGCGGCTATCCGATCCCCGAGGTGAACCGGCTGATGAACGCCTTCATGGACGGCGCCCGCGAGACGAACCCGGACGTGAAGTTCCAGGTCAGCTTCATCGGCAGTTGGTTCGACCCGCCCAAGGCCAAGGAGGCGGCCTTCGCCCAGATCGATTCGGGCGCCGATCTCATGTACGCCGAGCGCTTCGGCGTCTCGGACGCGGCGCGCGAGCGCAAGGTCCTGGCCATCGGCAACGTCATCGACACCCAGTCGGAATATCCCGAGACCGTGGTCGCCTCGGCCCTGTGGCACATGGAGCCGACCATCGACCGGGCGATCGGGCGGGTGCGCGCCGGAACCTTCGGCGCCGAGGATTACGGCCAGTATTCGACGATGAAGTTCGGCGGCGCCGGCCTGGCGCCGTTCGGCACCTTCGAGGACAAGATCCCGGCCGACGTCAAGGCCAAGGTGCTGGCGCGCGAACAGGAGATCCGCGACGGCCTGTACCGCGTCAACGTCAACGATTCGGAGCCCAAGCCGACCTCATGATCCAGGAGGGGGCCGTCGGGCCGGAGGTCGTGCTCCGGCTCGACGGCGTCAGCAAGCGGTTCGGGGCGCTGCTCGCCAACGACGCCATCGACGTCGAGCTGCGCCGCGGCGAGGTCGTGGCGCTGCTTGGCGAGAACGGCGCCGGCAAGACCACGCTCATGAACATCCTGTTCGGCCATTACCTGGCCGACGCGGGCAGCGTGGCGGTGTTTGGCCGGAAGCTGCCGCCGGGTTCGCCGCACGCCGCCATCGCCGCCGGCGTCGGCATGGTGCACCAGCATTTCGCCTTGGCCGACAACCTCAGCGTGCTCGACAACGTGCTGGTCGGCACCGAGCGGCTGTGGCGGCCCTGGGCCGACCGGCGCGCCGGCCGGCGCCGGCTGCGCGAACTGGCCGCCGGCTTCGGGCTGGCGGTCGACCCGGACGCCGCCGTCGGCGAGCTGTCGGTCGGCGAGCGCCAGCGCGTCGAGATCCTCAAGGCGCTCTATCGCGACGCCCGCATCCTCATCCTCGACGAGCCGACCGCGGTGCTGACGCCGCAGGAGACGGAGTCGCTGTTCGCCACCCTCGGGCGTCTGGTCGCGCTCGGGCTTTCGATCCTGTTCATCACGCACAAGCTGAACGAGGTCATGGCGGTGAGCAGCCGCGTCGTCGTGCTGCGCGGCGGCCGCAAGGTGGCCGACCTGGCGACCGCCGCCACCGACCGCGCCGAGCTGGCCGAGCTGATGGTCGGGCGGCCCCTGCCGGAGCCGGTGCGCGCGCCGCTCGCGCCCGGCGAAACGGTGCTGGCGCTGGACGGGGTGAGCGTCGCCGACCCGCACGGCCGGCGGCTGCTCGACGGCGCCTCGCTGACGGTGCGCCGGCACGAGATCGTCGGCATCGCCGGCGTCTCCGGCAACGGCCAGGCGGCGCTTGCCGGGCTGGTCGCGGGGACCGTCCATCCGGCGGACGGGCGCCTCGTCCTGTTCGGGACGCCGGTCGCCCGGGCGCGGCCGGCCGAGATGGTCGCGCGCGGCGTCGGCCGCGTCCCCGAAGACCGCCACGCGGTCGGCCTGGTCGCCGACATGACGGTGGCCGAGAACCTGATCGCCGAGTGCTACCGCGCGGCGCCGTTCAGCCGGCTGGGGTTCCTCAGCCGCGGCGCGGCGCGGCGTCACGCCGAACGGATCGTCGCTGAATTCGACGTGCGCTGCCCGTCGCCCGACGCGCCCGTGCGCAGTCTTTCGGGCGGCAACATGCAGAAGCTGATCCTCGGCCGGGTGCTGTCGCAGGACCCCGGCCTGATCCTGGCCAACCAACCGACCCGGGGCCTCGACGTCGGCGCCGTCGCCTATGTGCACGAGCGGCTGTTGGCGGCGCGCGCCGCCGGCGCCGGCGTGCTGCTGATCTCCGAGGACCTCGACGAGATCCTGGCGCTCGCCGACCGCATTGCGGTGATCCATCGCGGCCGGCTCAGCACGCCGCTGCCGCGCGAGGCGGTGACGATCCGCGACATCGGCCTGATGATGGCGGGCCAGGCGTCGGAGCCGCGCGGCCATGCGGCTTGAGGCGCGCGAGCGCACGCCGCTCCTCGCCTCGCTGCTGGCGCCGGTCGGCGCCGTCGCCGTCGGGCTGACGCTGTGCGCGGTCCTGGTGGCGTGGAGCGGCGCGCCGGTGCTGACCGCCTATGGGCTGCTGTTCCGCGGCGCGCTCGGCTCCGGCTTCGCGCTCGCCGAGACGCTGTCGCGGGCGACGCCGCTGATCCTCACCGGGCTGGCCGCCGCCGTCGCCTTCCGCGCCAAGCTGTGGAACATCGGCGCCGAAGGGCAGCTCTACGCCGGGGCGCTCGCGGCGACGGTGCTCGGCACCGGGGCGGTCACGCTCCCGGCCGCGCTGCTGGTGCCGCTGCTGCTGGTGGCGGGCGCCGTCGCCGGGGCGTTGCTGCTGCTCGGGCCGGTCGTGCTCAAGCTGCGCTTCGGGGTCGACGAGGTGGTCACGACCCTGCTGCTCAACTTCGTCATGCTGCTGCTCGTCAGCCTGCTGCTCGAAGGCCCGCTCAAGGACCCGATGGGCCTCGGTTGGCCGCAGGCGGCGCCGATCGTGCCCGAGGGCGAGCTGCCGAAGCTGGTGCCCGGCCTGCGCCTGCATGCCGGGCTGCTGCTGGCGCTGGCGGCGGCGGTCCTGGTCTGGGTGGTGATCGGCCGGACCACGCTCGGCTATGCGATCCGGGCGGTCGGCCTCAACGCCCGCGCGGCCGCCTTCGCCGGCATTCCGGTCGATTCCGTGATGCTGCGCGTCGCGCTGCTGTCGGGCGGCCTCGCCGGGCTGGCCGGCGTCGGCGAGGTCGCCGGGCTCAAGGGCAACCTCACGCTCGACCTGTCGCCGGGCTTCGGCTACAGCGGCATCGTCGTCGCCATGCTGGCGCAGCTCCACCCGCTCGGCGTCGTCGTGGCGGCGGTGTTCGTCGCCGGTCTGTTCGTCGGCGCCGACGCCATGAGCCGGGCGGTCACCGTGCCAAGCTACATCGCCGACGTGATCGTCGCCGTGTCGCTGCTGTGCATGTTGGTGGCGATATTGCTGGCACGCTATCGCTGGCGTCGCGGGTAATCCCATGGAATGGCTGGAGCTGTTCTTCGCCGCCGGCTTCTGGGTCGCCGCCGTGCGCATCGCCACGCCGCTGATCTTCGGCACGCTGGGCGAGCTGATCTGCGAACGGGCCGGGGTGCTCAACCTTGGCATCGAGGGCATCATGACGCTGGGCGCCATGGTCGGCTGGATGGCGGTCTATCAGGGCGCCGATCTGTGGGCGGGCGTGGCGCTGGCCGCCGCCGCCGGCGGGCTGTTCGGCCTGCTGCACGGGCTGCTGACGGTGCCGCTCGGCCTGTCGCAGCACGTTTCGGGCATCGGCATCACCCTGCTCGGGACCAGCCTGTCCTATTACGTCTACCGCCTGGTGCTGCCGCAGGTCACGTCCCCGCCGCGCATCGCGCCGTTCGAGCCGCTGGCCGTGCCCTATCTCGTCGACCTGCCGCTGCTCGGCCCGGCCTTGTTCAACCAGACGCCGCTCACCTACCTCGCCTTTGCCGCCGTGGTCGCGGTCGCCTTCGTGCTCTACGCGACGCCGATCGGGCTCGCCGTGCGCATGGTGGGCGAGAACCCGGCGGCGGCCGAGGCGCAAGGCATCGACGTGGTCGCGGTGCGCCTGGGCGCGGTCGTCGCCGGCAGCGCTCTGATGGCCGTCGGCGGCGCCTTCCTCACCATGTCGGCGTTCAACGCCTTCTTCTTCAACATGGTCAACGGCCGCGGCTGGATCTGCATCGCGCTCGTCGTGTTCGCCTCGTGGCGGCCGGGCAAGGCGCTGCTCGGCGCCCTGCTGTTCGCCGCCTTCGACGCCTACCAGATCCGCCTGCAGCAGCTCGTCGGCGGCGTCGTGCCCTATCAGATCTTCCTCATGCTGCCCTATCTGATGAGCATCCTGGCGCTGATCGCCATGTCGCGGCGCGCCGGCTATCCGCGGGCGCTCATGGTGCCCTATCGCAAGGGGGAGCGGTGATGGACCTGATCCTGCGCGGCGCGAACCTGCCGGACGGCCGCACCGGCCTCGACATCGGCATCGCGGGCGAGCGCATCGTGGCCGTCGAGCCGCGGCTTCCGGCGCGAGGCGCGCGCGAGATCGACGCCACGGGCCGCCTGGTGACGCCGCCGTTCGTGGACGCTCATTTCCATATGGACTCGACGCTCAGCTTCGGCCAGCCGCGGGTCAACCGCTCCGGCACGCTGATCGAGGGCATCGCCCTGTGGGGCGAGCTCAAACCCCTGCTCACCCAGGAAGCGGTCGCCGAACGCGCGCTCGCCTATTGCGACTGGGCGGCGGCGCGCGGGCTGCTCGCCATCCGCAGCCACGTCGACATCTGCGATCCGCGTCTGCTCGCCGTCGACGCCCTCCTGGAGGTGCGCCGCCGGGTCAAACCCTATCTCGACCTGCAGCTCGTCGCCTTCCCGCAGGACGGGTTCTACCGTTCCCCCGGCGCGTCCGAACAACTCGAGCGGGCGCTCGACCGCGGCGTGGACGTGGTCGGCGGCATCCCGCATTTCGAGCGCAGCATGGCCGAAGGCGCCGCCTCGGTGCGGGCGCTGTGCGAGATCGCGGCGCGCCGCGGCCTGCCCGTGGACATGCATTGCGACGAGACCGACGACCCGCTGTCACGCCACGTCGAGACCCTGGCCGCCGAGACGGTCCGCCTCGGCCTCCAGGGGCGGGTCACCGGCTCGCACCTCACCTCGATGCATTCGATGGACAACTACTATGTCAGCAAGCTGATCCCGCTGATGGCCGAGGCGCGCCTCAACGTCATCGCCAATCCGCTCATCAACATCACGATCCAGGGCCGCCACGACACCTATCCCAAGCGCCGCGGCATGACCCGCGTGCCCGAGCTGATGGCGGCTGGGCTGACCGTCGCCTTCGGCCAGGACTGCGTCATGGACCCGTGGTACCCGCTCGGCTCCGGCGACATGCTGGAGGTGGCGCAGATGGGCCTGCATGTCGCGCAGATGACCGGCCAGGAGGCGATGCGCGCCTGCTTCGCGGCGGTGACCGGGAACGGCGCCTGCGTCCTCGGCCTCGAAGGCTACGGCATGGCGCCCGGCTGTTTCGCCGATCTCGTCGTCCTCCAGGCGGCCGACCCGGTCGAGGCGATCCGCCTGCGCGCGACGCGGCTCTATGTGCTGCGCCGCGGCCGCGTCATCGCCGAGACGCCGCCGTCCGTCGCCCGCCTCGACCTGCCCGGCCGCCCCGCCGCCGTCGATTTCACGCGGCGATGAAATTCGGCCAGCCGTTGCCGCGTCCGGCAATTTGCCGTACACTGCGGCAAATT